>CAXTFS010000054.1:6532-7302 GCA_964243395.1 uncultured Acidobacteriaceae bacterium
GCTCCAGCCCTTCCTGGGACGGATCGGCGCAGGTCACGTCGAGCCACGGTGAGATCAGGACAAGGCTCTCCGGTTGCGGCTGCCCCGCATCACGAAGGCGCTGACTCAATGCAAGCGCCATCCCACCGCCGGCGCTGTCGCCAAGAAGCACCACCGGCCCACTCCGCACATCGCGGCGCATCGCTTCGTAGAGGGCAGAGACAAAGCCGAGGACCTGGTCTGCGGTGTGCTCCGGGGCCAGCGGATACAGTGGGACGGTCACAGCAACATCGATCCGGTCCAGCAGTTTGCCGATCAGCTTCCATTGAGCGCCCATGATCTCGTACACATAGGCGCCGCCGTGAAGATAGAGGACCTGCTTACACCGCCCTGGGTTCTTGCGAGTGATCTGGAAGACTCGGTGACCATCCTGCGTCGTCTCTTCGACGCGGAAGCGCCGATACAGCGAGCGAGGCGGCATCGGATTGCGCGGGCGACTCGCCACCACACTCTCCCGTAGACCAACCGTCTGCTCAAATTTGCGTTTGACATGGGTGCGCCAGAGGATCCATGCGATCAGGCGGGCGCGTACACTCGGTTTTTTCGTCATACCTGCTCCTGACTCATGTCAGCTGCGATGCACCAGGGAGAGCGCGTGGCTCAGAAGGTGCCGTACTTTACTCCATTTGATTGACACTGAGTTTTACAGCACGCCTCGACAGCGCTCCGTCCGCTGCCGAGGCATGCTGATCCATCAATTGTTCGTACACCCGCTGCAGGCTGCCCGGCCA
>CAXTFS010000054.1:7312-14523 GCA_964243395.1 uncultured Acidobacteriaceae bacterium
AGGGGTTATCCAGCGTGCCGATGAGGAAGATCATCAATCCAAGCAGTGTGCTGAGAAGAATAGTCATCCAGAAGTGCATGCGAAGACTGGGTGTGTCGAAGAAGAGGGTCGCCGTGAGCGTGATCAACCCGCCCAGAATGACGAGTGACCAGAGCGATCGAGGCATGCCACTCGTCACACTTTCGAGTCGGCCTCGACGCGCCTCGACCAGCTGATTAAACACCTGGTAGCTCTCCTGCGTGACGATCTTTTCGCGCTCCGTCGTTGGCTCAAACGTCAGCAGGTCGGCCTGAAACTGCTCAAGCTTCGGGCCAGATCCATACGGAACGATGCCCCGGTTCTGCAGCGGCCAACTCACATCGATCACCTCGCGCACGTAGCTTTTCAGGTCATTGTCCAGCGTGACGCGGAGCGGGTTTGGAAAGCTGTTTACGTCTCGATAGAGACTCGCGACCACCTGGGCCTCGTGGTCCACCTTATCCTGTGTGCTGGCATAGTTTGTCCACGTTGCGACCGCCAGCAGGCCCAACGTGATCCCATAGAAAACTGTTATAGCGGCGAGGAAATAGCTCACAATGTCATTGTGCGAGTGATCCTGCATGTGCTGACGCTTCACCCAGCGACGAGTGAGGAACAGACCAACCAGGCCGTACAGTGCAAAGAACGAAACGACAAAGACACCGAACAGCCAGTTCGGTAGCTCATAAAGCCAGTACAGCGTGATGTGCATGAATCAACAACTCCCTAAGGCGCAGACTGATGCATTGGACGCAGTTTGGCGCTCCACCACCTGGTGTGTGGAAGACCTCGACTCCGTTCGGTGACATCGGCGGGCATCGCTGAAGATCGGCGACGGCGTCGCGCAGTGCAGCTTGTGACGGGTATAAAGGTTCAGTCACGCTGCCATCCGGCAGCTGAACCGCACTTTGGGAGAAGCCATGGGATCGTTGCCCTCGTTCCGTCTTGAAGGTCAGATCGCGCTGGTCACGGGAGCCGCACGCGGCCTTGGTCGCGCCATTGCTCTCGCACTTGCTGAGGCCGGCGCGGATGTGGCGCTTGGCTTGCGCAACGTGCGGCAGGATGGCGGCGTAGCTTCCGAAATCGAGGCGCTCGGACGCAAGGCGCTGCCCCTGCAGATGGACATGGGCAACCTCGAGGAGGTCCGTCAGGCGATCCACGCGGTCGCGGCGCAGATGGGCAAGCTTGACCTCCTGGTGAACAACACCGGCGTTGCACCGACGAATCTGGCTCTGGACGTCAGCGAGGAAGACTTCGATCGCACATTGAACATCAACCTCAAAGGCACCTTCTTTGCCTGCCAGGCCGCGGCGCAGGTGATGAAGGCGCAGGGTGGCGGAAGGATCGTCAACATGAGTTCCCAGGCCGGCTTCGTGGCACTGCCAACCGAGTCGATCTACTGCATGACCAAGGCCGGCATCGCCCATCTCACCAAGTGCCTGGCCGTGGAATGGGGTCCGTACCACATCAACGTCAACGCGGTCGCACCGACCTTTATTCACACCCCCGGAACACAGCCCGCACTTTCTTCGCCGGAGTTCTACGCTGAAACGGTGAGGAACGTCGCCGCCCTGCATCGCATCGGCGAGCCGCCGGAAGTAGCGGGCGCAGTGGTCTTCCTGGCGTCGCCCGCGGCCTCACTGATCACTGGCCACACCCTGCTGATCGATGGTGGATGGACGGCCGTTTAAGCATCACAACACAGGATCGCCGGAGCTTTGCACATGAGCCTCGAAACGCTGACCTACATGGGTCTGCCTGATTGCATCAGGTTGTCCAACGGCACTGTCGATGTGATCGCATCCACAGTTGTCGGCCCGCGCCTTCTGTTCTACGGACCCACCGGCGGCTGCAATATCTTCGGCCACTTTCCGGAGGCCTCCAAAGAGACAGCCTTGGGTACCTGGAAGCCCTACGGCGGCCATCGTCTCTGGGTCTGGCCTGAGGTCTTCCCCGCGACCTATGCTCCGGACAACGATCCCATCGAACATACGGCCGAGGGCGAGCTAAGCCTCGTGCTTGGGCAGCCCGTGGACCGCGCCGGCATGCAGAAGGGGATGCGCGTCTCTATGTCGCCCCAGGGCACATCGGTGCGTGTCGAGCACACAATTACAAGTCACAGTCTCTGGCCGGTCGACATCGCCGCATGGGCGGTCAGCATCGTCGAACCAGGGACTTCGATCGTGCCCCGCGTGCCTTTCCAGACCCATGACGACTACGTTCCGGTAACGCAGCCCATCGCCCTGTGTGCCTTCACCGACCTGCAGGACCCGCGCTTCACTCTTGGGTCCAAGTACCTGCTGCTGCGCGGCGATCCGTCTCGCCCAACCTCGCAGAAGCTGGGTCTGCGCAACAAGGAAAACTGGTGTGCGCATCTGGTGGACAACCTGTTGTTCGTGAAGCGCTTTACGCATGATGAGCGTGCCGATTATCCCGATTACGGCGTCAACACCGAGGTCTATACGGAAGGCCGCTTTCAGGAGCTGGAGCTGCTGGGGCCACATCGTGCCGTCGCCTCAGGGGAGTCGCTGACGTTCACCGAGGAGTGGAATCTTTTTACCGATGTAGCTGTGACTGCGGACAATCCGGATCTGCTTGACGCGGAGATCGCGCCAAGGATTCGCTCACTGTTTGAAGGCACAGGCGCTTAGCATCGGCGAACCATTCAGGTGCAACAGCCGCGGAGCTACTGACCCTGTCGCGCGAACTGCGCATCGGGGGCCTGCACTCTGGGTGCAGCCTCGGAAAAGGTCATACGAATGCCGTGCTTCGGGCGGAAGATCACCAGCGGGCGCGCTTCGATCGTCTGGCCAGGCGTCAGTTCGAAGTCGTACTTTCGCAGTAGAACGCTCAGGATCATCAGGATTTGCAGCATGGCGTAGTTGCCGCCGATGCAGCCACGCGGTCCAGCACCGAAGGGGAGATAGGTGAAGGGGGTCCTCAGCTTTTCGTTCTCTTTTACGAACCGCTCCGGCTGGAAAAGCTCGGAATCCGGCCAGTGCTCCCGGGCGTGGTGTGCCCCGTAGACGAACACGATGACCGTGGACCCGCGCGGGATCTCGAGGTCGCCGACGCGGTCATCTGCCACCGCCATACGGTCTACCATCCAGAACGGCGGATAGAGGCGTAACGCCTCCTGGATGACCTGGGTGGTGTACGGGAACTTCGTGACGTCGGCATACCCGAGAGGCGCGTTGCCAAGCACGGAGTCAAACTCCTGCCGGACGCGTTCGAGGCAATCCGGACGTGAACTCAGCAGGTAAAGCAGCCACGAAAGGGCGTTGGACGAAGTCTCGTGACCGGCGACGAGCAGCTGCATGCTCTCGCTCAGGACCAGCGCATCACTCATGCCTTCGCCGTCGCTGTAACGAGCATCAAGCAGGGTTTGCAGAAGGTCTGTGCCGGGGGGCTGCCCACGGCGTTCCGTGATGTACTCCATCAGCACACGGTCCGCGCTGGTGCGCATGTCCTCATGCCGGCGAAGCTCGCCTGAGGCCGCAAACCATGGGTTCAGGTAGGGCTGCAGGGTCTGCCGGACGATGAACTCCTGAACGGTACAGATGGTGTGGCTCACCAGGTCGATATCGCCGTTCTTCAGCCGTGCGCCAAACAGCGACCGAGCAACCATGGCGAAGGTGATCTTCATCAGGTGCGGGTAGATATCGACAGGACCGGCGCCAATCTGTTGATCGAAATCGCGCAACGAATCCGCAAGGGAGTCCTGCATTATCGAGGCCAGGGCATCGAGTTGCTTTCGGTCGAAGCCTTTCTGGATGAGCCGTCGTTGGGTCCGCCAGGCTTCGCCATGCGTGGTGAGTAAGCCTTTACCCAGGAAGTGTCCCATCCGCTTCACCTGGATTTCGGACTTCTGGTAATTCTCTGCATTCGTCTTCAATACATGCTGAACGACGGCAGGGTTTGTCGTGACCATGGCTTCTTTCAAGCCACCCAGATACAAGCGAAAGGTATCACCGTAGCGTTCGGTGTACGCCATAAGCACGTTCACCGGATTACCGACCATTGCACGCGAATCCGCAAAGGAGCGTAGTCGGGAAACTGTGGGCAATGTCCGGGACA
Source organism: uncultured Acidobacteriaceae bacterium (assembly GCA_964243395.1). Taxonomy (GTDB): domain Bacteria; phylum Acidobacteriota; class Terriglobia; order Terriglobales; family Acidobacteriaceae; genus Granulicella. The sequence goes on from CAXTFS010000054.1 coordinate 11,408, forward strand.
CCGGTCTACCTCGCTGCCCGGATGCCTGGGATGAACCCGGACGTTCCAGTGAATGGTTCGAAGTGTGGTAAGTTCAGCCGCCCTGGACTACGACGGATACGTTTCACTGCCCAGCTGTTTCAGCAGCACGAGGTGGTGCCAGACGGCACGCGTCATTGTGCTGTTTTGTCGGTACGGGACCCCAAACTCCTGGGCGGTGTCCTTCACGATCCGGGTCAGCGCAGGGTAGTGGGTGTGGCACACGAACGGGCAGAGATGGTGAACGATGTGGTGATTGAGACCGCCCACCAGCCAGCCGACCATCGGCTTTGTTGTTGCATAATCGGCCGTCGTCGCGAAGATATGGTAAACGCCATTTTCGAACTCACCGCGGTCTGACGGGAAGTAGGTGTTATCGACCGTGTGCGTGGTTTGGAAGACGAGGGATACCGTCAGGCCAACGATCAGGTGCACCAGCAGGAACGCGGCTGCAACCAGCAGAACAGGTTTGCCCAGGATCATTACCGGCAGGACAAGCATGTAGGTGATGTAGAACAGCTTGCCCGCGAAGAGGATCACGTACTCGCGCGCGGGGTGCCTGGTACGTTCAATGTAATCGTGGGCCGGGGAGAAGAAGCACTCGAAGTCGCGCACAAAGACGTAGTCCAGTGAGAACAGCGCGTACAAGAACAAGGCATAGATGTGTTGGAAGCGCTGCATGGGCCGGTGCGGCTCATGGGGGGTGAACCTTAGTAGGCCGCGTCCCATCAAAGCATCATCCTCGCCATGGATGTTCACGCAGGAGTGATGTCCCCGATGGTGAAGGATGCGCCACATATAGGAGCTGATCCCACACATATCGAAAACATAGTTGAGCGTCTTATTGACCGCCGGCGTGGAAGAGATCGCGTTGTGGTTGCTGTCATGCGCAATGTTCAACAGAAGAAACGTCTGCGCGAGGCCACCCAGCACGTAGAGACTGACGAACTTCCAGGAATCCGGCCTGTAGAGATAGATCGCGACCCAGCTCCCAAGGAGCACGGCCAGGCCAGCGGCAATCTTGATCCACATGGCGCTGTCAGCCTTGGGAGACATCTTTTGCTCAGTAAAGAACTGATCGAGGCGTCTGCGCAGCACCTTGGGAAAGTTAGCGGCGGCGCTCAAATCGCCAAGCCATGGCTGTGAGACCGCTTCCTGCCTCGCCTCCCCTTCATGCGGGACCAGGTCACCTATGGTGGGCTCAGGGGCCAACGCCGCTACGCTCTCGGTTATCACCAGAACCTCCACTCTTCTGCCAAATCAGTCCGACGCATCCTTGCGGCACGCCGGCGTCCCATCAGTGTAGCTGCTGTCCGAGGCGAAAAGTTGCTGGACCCTGTCCACGGCAGAAAAGTTCTGCAGAACCAACCTCTCAGACAGCGCCCTCGCGGTGCGTGGTGGGCCTAACCTGTCCAGAACGATCACGGGTCTGTTAACATTGAACGTAGAATCAACAGACAAAGACGCTTTGAACGGGGCTAACATTTACCGGAACTCCGCAAGACTTTTCGCCTCGCGCGTTCGGCCCCGGGGGGCTCGCTACGCCCGAATCGGCGGCATACGGCACCACCCCTCTGAGACTCAGCCAAGTTTGCCCCGCTTCATTGCAGGGAATAGCGCGCGTTCGCTTTCCCACGTACCGAGTCTCGCCTATCCCAAAATTGAAGGATATTGCTGATCTGTTATGGCATCGATCTTAGATATCCTGGATAGGCTGGGTGACGAGCACCCGCACAAGCTCCTTTATTCCTACCTTGACCTGAATGGCAATTCGCTCGAAAGCTACACCTACCGGTCGTTCATAGAACGAACCAACGCGATTGCCGGGCGCCTGTTGGAAGATGGCCGGTTTGCGCCGCAGGACCGTCTTCTGCTCGCGTATCCGCCCGGGCTGGAGATGATCTGCGCGTTTTTTGCCTGCGTGCGCGCCAACCTGATCCCTGTTCCCGTCTATCCGCCCAGCTCGCGTGGCTTCCAGAGCGCGCTGTACAAGATCGTGCACATCGCCAAGGATTGCCAGGCGGCTGCCGTTTTGACGAGCAGCGAATATCATGGCTCGCTCAAGACGAACCTGGCCCGCAGTGGCGTTTCCAGTTCGGGTCTCGACCTCGACTACATCTCCGAGTTGCCATGGATCGTAACCGAGGATTTTGTCGACCCGGTTCCAAAGCGAACGCTTCCCGACGCCTCGGGCATCCTGTTCTTGCAGTACACGTCCGGGTCCACGATGGAACCCAAGGGCGTCATGGTCACGCATGACAACATCCTGCAGACCTGTCCGCTCGTGATCGACCATCCTTCCCCGGTTGTCGTTTCGTGGCTGCCGCAGTATCACGACATGGGCTTGATTGGGTGCTACCTCTACCCGGCCCTGCGCGGCGGCACGACGTACGGCTTCTCGCCTACGGACTTTATCCAGCGCCCCGTCCTTTGGTTTGAGACGATCTCGAAATACCAGGCCACGGCCACCGCTGCGCCAAACTTCGCGTACGAGTATTGCCTTCGTCCCGGCAGAATGCCGAAGGAGAGCCTGGAGGATTGCGATCTCAGTTCCCTGCGGGTCCTGATGGTCGCCGCAGAGCCAGTGAAGGCGGACACGTTCACGCGCTTCCTTCAGACCTTTCAGCCGTACGGTCTTAAGTCGGAAAGCTTCTATGCCGCCTACGGCCTGGCTGAGAATACGCTGGCCGTTTCGATGGGTGGGCGCCACATCATCTCCGTCAACAAGCATGCTCTGACCCTCGGCAAGGCGCGCATCACGACGGAAGTGTCAGAGATCGGGGCCGCGACGCAGATCGTTAGCTGCGGCGCACCGCTTGCAGGGATGGACGTCCGCATCGTCGACGCGGAACGGCACCTTGCCCTTCCGGAAGGCCGAATCGGGGAGATCTGGATTGCAGGCCGCGGCAAGTGCCCGGGCTACTGGAACAACCCGGAGCTGACGCTGAAGCAGTTTCGTGCGCGTCTGGTGGACGACACGCCCTACGACGATGGATTCCTGCGCACCGGCGACATGGGCTTCATGCACGATGGGGAACTCTTCGTGTGCGGCCGCATCAAGGACATGATCATCCTGCGCGGACAAAACTACTATCCGC
>CAXTFS010000055.1:0-14248 GCA_964243395.1 uncultured Acidobacteriaceae bacterium
GCTCTACACCAGGGGGGATGGCGCGGACGGCCTGAATCGCATGGCGTTGCTGCTGCTGAGCTTCCTCGTACTCGCCATCGCGGGTTGGGCGCTGGGTCGCTGGCCCGCTCGCTGGAGCTCTTCAATCGCTGCGGTGGTGCTCATCGTCTTTGCGCTATTCCTGCCACTGCGGCCGCAGGTGGTGCACGCGGAGACCTGGCAACCATGGTCTCCGGAGGCCTTTGCCGCGGCACGCGCTTCCGGGGATCCGGTGTTCATCGACTTCACTGCGGCGTGGTGCCTGAGCTGCAAGGTCAACGAGGCTGCCGTGCTGCACTCCGACGAGATTGAAGGCAAGCTTGGCAAGGGGCATTTTCGCCTGTTGAAGGCGGACTGGACCCAGTACGACCCGAAGATCACCGCGGAGCTCGCAGGCGTGAATCGCAGCGGCGTGCCTACCTACGTCATCTACCCCGCAGGCAAGAACGCCAGCCCAGATGTGCTGCCTGAGCTATTGACCCGCGACATCGTGTCCAAGGCCATCGAACGGGATCTTGTGTTGAGCGATGCGACGCAGAAGAGCTCTCTAACCTCTCCGGCAGTTCGTTAACAAGCCGGACTCTCTCGGATGCTAGCTGTTCTGTTCGTGCACCCTGGCGATCTCTTCCATGCGCTGGGCCAGCAGACGTTCCCTGCCCTCGTGCGTTGGCTGGTAGTAGCGCCGGTCGGCGAGGGACGGCGGAAGGCAGACCATGTTCGCCACCTTGCCTTCGACGTCATGCGCATATTGATAGTCCTTGCCGTAATCGAGCTCTTTCATCAGCTTTGTCGGCGCATTGCGCAGATGCAGCGGAACCGGCTCGGCGGGACGTTGTTCAATGTCGGCGAGCACCTCGGCATAGGCCTTGTAGACCGCGTTCGATTTGGGCGCGAGCGCCAGATACACCACGGCCTGCGCGAGCGCGAGATCCCCTTCGGGACTGCCAAGAAAGTGCATCGCGTCGCGTGCCGACAGGCAAAGATTCAACGCCTCCGGTGCGGCCAGCCCGATGTCTTCGACCGCCATCCGCACCACCCGCCGCGCGATGTACATCGCATCCTCGCCGGCACGCAGCATGCGGCCAAGCCAGTACAGCGACGCATCGGCGTCGGAGTTGCGCACGCTCTTGTGTAAAGCAGAGATGAGGTCGTAGTGCTGCTCTCCTTTTTTGTCATAGAGCAGCACGCGTTGCTGCAGCGCCTCCGACGCGAGCTCGCGCGTGATGACGCCCACATGCCGTCCAGCGGCAAGCTGCGCGGCTACCTCCAGCGCATTGAGCGATGACCGCGCGTCGCCACTGGCATAACTCGCAATTGCTTCCAGCGCTTCCGCATCGGCCTGAAGGTGCGAGGCCCCGAGGCCTCGCTCCTCGTCGCGTATTGCCCGCTGGAGCAGCGCAAGGATGTCCCCCTGCTCCAGGCCGCGCAACGTGTACACGCGGCAACGACTCAGCAGGGCGGCGTTGATTTCAAACGACGGATTCTCCGTGGTGGCGCCAATCAGACGAATCGATCCACGCTCGACATAGGGCAAGAACGCATCCTGCTGCGCCTTGTTGAAGCGATGGATTTCATCAATGAACAGCACGGTGCGCGAGCCGAAGCTCGAAGCCTTCTCAGCTTCCACCATCACCGCCTTGATTTCCTTGATGCCACTCAATACCGCGGAGAATTCAATAAAGCTGGCCTGCGTGGTACGCGCAATGATCTTCGCAAGCGTGGTCTTGCCCACGCCAGGCGGTCCCCAGAAGATCAGCGACGCCGTGTCGTCTCCCTCAATCTGCAGCCGCAGCGGCTTGCCCGGCCCCAGCAGATGCTCCTGGCCAAAGAACTCTTCGAGAGAACGTGGGCGCATGCGTTCTGCAAGCGGCGCCGTGCTCGGAAGCCGATCCTTTGCATCCCCGATGGGAGCTGTATCGAAGAGACTCATGCGCGGATCCCTTGTCTCTGCGCCCACGCACGTAGGGGCCTCTGCCGCATCATCTCGTACATCAGGATCGAACCGGCGACGGCAGCGTTCAGCGACTCCATCACCCCGGGGATGAGCACCTGTTCATCGGCGAGGGCGCAGGCTTCACGTGATAACCCTGCGCCCTCATTGCCGATCATGATGGCGCATGGATCAACGAAGTCCGTGTCATACGAGAGCGAGGCTGCGTAGCCATTGGTCGCCTCTCGCTCCTGCGCATCTTCAAGACCGTGGTAGCGCGGCGACTCAGCCTCGTAGTTGTTGATGCGCCCCCGCAGCACGCCATGCGGTGCTGCCATCACGGGAGTGCCGGCGTCTGGGCCACTCGCAAATCCGCTCACGGCAGCGAAGATGCGTACGCCCTCGGACCGAAGTTGCTGCACGATGTCTTCCATTGATGACCGCGTGATCTGTTGCCGGAAGATGGCGCCCGCCGCGGAGCGCACCACCTTGGGATTCCACTGGTTGGCCGTGTTGGGCGTGACAAAGATGCTTCCCATGCCGAACGCGGCAGCCGAGCGAATCAGCGTACCCAGATTGCCCGGATCCTGCAGATCTTCAAGGATCAGCGCCGAGTGCTGCGGCCGTGTCTCCGGGAGATCACAGATCACCCAGGTGGCGGCAATGCCCTGCGGCGACGCTGTACTCACGGCACTGTCGAACACGTCGCGGCTCAGCACCGCCCATTGCGCCGTGCGAACCTGCTCCGGCCAGCCACGCCGTTCCAGCATGGCCTCACTCCCTTCGCGAAGGTAGAGCGTGTCCAATGACAGCCCGGCCAGGGTCGCCTCTTTGACAAGACGCTCTCCTTCCAGCCCTAACAGATCGCCGGATCGCCTCGCCTCGCCGCTCAACGAGGCACGCAACGCCTTCACGCGCGCGTTGGTGCGGCTGGTAATCGGCGGCGGTAGCGCGGGCATAGAAACACAGTCTACGCGCGGGTTCCTGGCCGCGGCGCCGTGGGGCAGATGCGGTAGAGTTTGGGAAGGAGTGGCGCACACGTTGGACGCTGAAGTTCTTCGCATACATCCGGACGAGCCGGAACCGGAACACATTGCACGGGTAGCCCAGGCTCTCGACGAAGGCGATGTGATCGCGCTGCCGACCGACACCTTCTATGGGCTGGCCGTTGATCCCGTCAACCTGCGTGCGGTGGATCGAATCTACGACCTGAAGACGCGCGCAAGGCATAAGCCCCTGTCGCTGCTCATCTCTGAGGTTGAGCAGGCGTACGAGCTCGCGCGCGGACTCGATGCCGGCTTTGACCGGCTGGCCGAGCGCTTCTGGCCCGGGCCGCTGACCATCATCGTGCGCGCCGGCAGCAAGCTGCCCCTGCGCGTGACGGCGAACACCGGCAACGTGGCGCTGCGTGTGCCTGAGTCGCCAATCTGTCGCGCGGTCGTCAGTAAACTCGGGCTGCCGATCACCGCAACCTCGGCCAATCTGCGAGGTCTGCCGGAGTGCACCTGGGCCGGTTGTGTGCGCGATCAGTTCGGCGACAAGATCCCACTTATCGTGGATGGCGGACCCACGGCACGTGCGGTCGCCACCACGATCGTGGACCTGAGCGGTGGAGAGAACTCGTGGATGATCCTGCGCGAGGGTGCGATCCCCACGCACGAGATCGCCTTGACCATGCAGCGCTGAGGGCTGCGACCGAACCGTAGAAACAAAGCCACGTAGCGGGCGACGCAGCGGATACCGCTGCGGCCGGCTTCCCATCCAATCCGGCGCACGGCATACTAGAGCGATCCGTTTGAAGAACCGGTTCACCCAACGCAAACGCACCGGCGACTCCATGAGCCGCTTGCCAGAGCGCATGTTCAAAACGGTGCTGCTGCTTGTGGTCACGGGCACCGTTGTCTGGTTTGTCTGGCTGTACCGGCAGATCAGCTTTACGGCGGATGTCGACAACGCGCAACGGGCGGACGCGATTGCGGTGTTCGGAGCAGCCGAGTACGGGGGTAGGCCCTCGCCGGTGCTGCATGCACGGCTTGATAAGGCGCTCTCGCTGTACCAGCTTGGGCTCGCGCCCACGATCATCACGCTGGGCGGAGGCTCGACCAGGGATGACGGCAATACCGAAGGAGCGGCGGGTCGCGATTACCTGCTCGCGAATGGTGTGCCGCTCGAGAAGATCATCGCGGAGACCAGTTCCGTCGACACCGAACAGCAGGTCGAACGTCTCGTCGAGATCGCCAACGACCGCAACTTGCACACGCTCGACGTCGTCAGCGACGGCACGCACCTGTTTCGCATTCAACTGCTCTGCCGTCGTGCGGGTCTGGTCGTGTTTACCTCGCCGCGCGCCGCCCTGGGCAATCTAAGCTGGAGTAGCCGCGCCGAACGCATGGCGCACGAGATGCTGAGTTATACCTCGGTCGCCCTCAACCTGCATATCAGCGCGCTGCATCGCCGTTACGAAGGCGAAAGCGACTAAGTTCCGATCAGGAACTCGGAGTTCTCAGTCTTCGACATCGGCGACTGCAGCCGGAACGCCGCCTTCGCGACGCATCCGCAGATAGCCGCGAATGAATGGGTCCAGGTCCCCATCCAGCACGCGATCCACATCGCCCACCTCAACTCGTGTGCGTAGATCCTTCGCCATGCGATACGGCTGCAGAACATAGCTGCGGATCTGCGAGCCGAAGTTGATTTCCAGCTTGGAGTCCTCGAGCTTCTTGGTCACCGCGCGCTTCTTTGCCAACTCGTACTCATACAGGCGGGAGCGCAGCATCTTCATGGCGCGCTCCTTGTTCTTATGCTGCGAGCGTTCGTTCTGGCATCCGGCAACAATGCCGGTGGGAAGATGCGTGATGCGCACGGCGGAGTCAGTGGTGTTGACGTGCTGACCGCCCTTGCCGCCCGAGCGGTAGGTATCGATACGTAAGTCGTCGGGTTTAATGTCGATCACGATCGAATCATCGATCTCGGGCGACACGTAGGCCGAAGCGAAGCTGGTATGCCGCCGTTTGGCCTGGTCGAACGGCGAGATACGCACCAGACGGTGCACGCCGGTTTCGCCCTGCAGCAGACCGAAGGCATACTCGCCGGTGATGGTGAAGGTCGCGGACTTGATGCCGGCCTCATCCCCATCCTGTATCTCGTTGATGTCCGTCTTGAAGCCTTCGCGTTCCGCCCAGCGCAGGTACATGCGCATCAGCATCTCGGCCCAGTCCTGGCTCTCCGTGCCACCGGCCCCCGGATGCACGGTCACAATGGCGTTCAAGGCATCGTGCTCTTCCGACAGCATCGTGCGCGACTCTAACTGTTCGGTATAGGTGCCGAGCGACTCGATTTCACGCTGGAGATCGCCCTCGACCGAAGTTTCACCTTCCCGCATCAGTTCGAAGTAGCTGTCGATATCGCCCATGCGGCGCGCTAGCTCGGCGTCGTAGCCTAGCTGTTCTTCCAGGCGCTTGCGTTCGCGCATCAGGGGTTGTGACTTCGTCGCATCGGCCCAGACGGCCGGGTCGGAAATCTTGGTCTCTACCGAAGCAAGATCTTTTCTCAGGCGAACCGCGTCAAAGATACTCCCGCAGATCGCGAACCTTTTCGCGAACCGGGGAGTAGGCAAACTCCAAATCATCAAGCATGCTTACAGTTTACTCGGCTCCCGGCGGGGAGTACGGATATCGCCCCTGCAGATAGCCTCCGGCGAGCACCGAGAGTACAAGGACAACGCAAAGCCAGGCGATCCAGTCACCATAGCGTGTGTAAAAGGTAAGGTCGTCGCGATAGGCAAATGGGACCTCGATCGCTCCACGAATATGGCGCGGTAGCTGCGCAACCAGGCGGCCCCGTGGATCGATCGATCCCGTAACACCGGTGTTGGTATCGCGTAGCAGCCAGCGACGGTTCTCGATGGCCCGCATGCGTGCCATATCCAGGTGCTCCCACGGCGCACTGGAATCGCCGTACCAGCCATCGTCGGAAAGGTTTACCAGCACCTGCGCACCGCTCCCCGCAAACTCCCGCACCTCATCCCCAAAGATGGATTCGTAGCAGATAAAGATGCCGTAACGGTGGCCTGCCACACTGAACAGCCGCCGTTCGGTTCCCGGAACAAAGGGCAACTGGTCTAACAAGTGGCCGGCAAAAAAGAAGAGCTCCTTATAGGGTGTGTATTCCCCAAAGGGCACAAGGTGCATCTTGTCGTAGCGCCCGGCATAGGTGCCATCGGGCAGGAAAAAGGCGGCCGAGGCGTACTCGTTATAGCGGCCATTGGCCTTCGGGCGATCACCGAGCGCCACACCATCCACAATAAGTGGCGCACCGTCCGCGCGTGCCACTACGCCCATATCTGCGCGAAATTGCGGGTCAGCGCTGGAAAAAGAGGTGGGTGCCTCCGGCCACACGACTAACTGCGGATGGGTGGCGGCACCGCTCCCTTGGCTCCCGTTACTAGCTCCACGCTGCGGGGGAGACGGGGCTTTCACGGGGTGCAGTGTCTGGTAAGACAGGCTTTGGATCAGCTCGACCTGACTTTCCTGCGGTCCCTGCGCCTCCGCCCCCACACTTAGATTGTCCTGCACCAGAACAGCTGCAGCGGTCGCCTGCGACGCGGCGTGCGGATAACTCGATCCCAAGTAACTCCCCACTGCCAGACTGCAGACCAGGGCCGGACCGATCCACCGAAGTCTGTCATTTTTTGACATAGCGGTGAACCAGAGTGCATTGCCCGCTGCGACCAGCAAAGATAGGCCCATCACCCCGGTCCACGGTGCCAGGGGCGTCAGCACGCCGCTATCGACTTGTGTGTAGCCCAGTAGGTCCCAGGGAAAGCCCGTGATTCTGGCGCGGGCAAGCTCCACCGCGACCCACAGCATGGGACTTACACAGATAGCGGCGGTCTCCCCGTTCCACCGACGGATCAGGCTGAAACACGCGCCAAACAGAGCGGAGTACATCCCGAGATAGAACGAGAACAGCACAAGAATGCCGGCAGATACGGCCTCTGGCAGGCCGCCGTACAGGTGCATCGTGCTGTAAATCCAGTAGCAGTTACCGGCAAACCAGCAGACGCCCGCGAGATAGCCGATCAGCGTGGATTGGAGCAGGCTGAGCGGTTCATCGTCTTTATTTTTACCCAGCAACGCGAGCAGCAAAGGCACAAGGCAGAACCAGCAGAAGAGTCTTCTCCCTAACGGAACAGGCCCCGCAAGCGGAAAAGGGAGCAACTGCAACAGGGCTGAAAGAAGCGAGAGAGCCCAGAGGCGAAGAGGAACGGACCGCATCTTCGCGAGTCTAGCATCGCCTTCTTTTTCGGTAGTTGGGATAATCGCTAAGAAGCATCGACTTAGACGCAACGTGTTGAGAGATATTCGCGTCGGATAATAGCATTACGCTAGCCTTGCCCAGTTCAGAAAGGAAGTTAGATGGACGTAACTCAGATTCTTTCCGCGATCGATGCAGAGATCGCGCGTTTGCAACAGGCACGCCAGGCAGTCGCAGCCCTGGATGGTGCCAGTCCCGTTCCACAACCGGCTCGCCGCGGCAGGCCGAAGGGCAGTACCAATGCGGCCTCCAGCAGCAGCGCCATTACAGAAACTGCGGCCCGCAAGCGCAAGCGCAATCTCAGCCCGGAAGGCCGCAAGCGCATTCAGGAAGCCATGAAGCGTCGCTGGGCTGACCGTCGTAAGTCGTCGGACGGCTCGAAGTAAGTCGGCCCTTACGGATGGTTCGCAGCGGAGACAGAGCGCCGCGAATAAGTTTGAGAGGTGAGCTGAAGGTCAGTTCGAAGGTATGCCTTCAGCCCACCTCTAAGCTAATTCTTTAGTGGGTCGCCAGAACTTCGCGGACGTTGTCCGTGCCCTGAAAGAAGCGGATCGTACTAAACCCGTCAAGATATTTCTCAATCTGGCGATTTTGAATTACCTGGCGGATGGCCAGTGGCTCGTTCCCAAGCAGCCGCAGTTCCGATGTATCGGTGAGCTGATAGCGAGCATAGCCGGTGTTAGGTCCGTCGACCTTGCCGTGAAAAAAGGCCAGCAAACGGCCATCCGGCCGTGTCACTGCCCGCAAACGTTCGAACAGGGTGGGCACCAATGGCGACGGCAGGTAATCCGCCGTATCCCAGAGCAGAATGATGTCGAAGTCCCGGCCGGAAAAATCAAGGTTCGCCGCGGCAAAGCGGCTGTTGTCGTACTCGGGCGTCTTTCCTGGCTTCACACTATCAGTCCCGGTGAGCAGCCACTCCGGACGCTGCGCCTCACTCACGATGTTGGCCATATACACGCTGTGACCAAGCGACGTGAGCAGGTTGATGTTCGACGAGGAGGTTGCGCCGAAATCAAGAACCCGTAACGAGCGGTTCGGCTCGGATCGGAGATAGGCCAGGACGTCCGTCCAGCCGCGTGACTGGCGCGTGCGCTCCGGGACATGTCCCTCACCAGCGCTGCCGCGTCGCTTTAGAAATTCGAACATCTCCGTGGGCGCTCCGGCTCCCTACCTGCATGCAGAGCCAGCGCAACCGCTTGGCTGTAAGACCAGCGACACGGTAAGCATACGGAGGACTCTGCAGACCGACGCTTGTCTCGAACTATACTCAACGCGGCGGAGGCAACACAAACAGCTGGTGCTCCCTTGCGAACGTCTATAGAGGTAACGCGGGAGGATCTGATTGCTGCATAGGTTGTCACGGCCGAAAAGACGAGCCCTTCGATCGCTCCTGACTGCGGCTTTGTTGTCTACGCTGGCTTCAACATGCAGGGCAAGCAGTTCAGATCAGCAGACCCAGGCGGAACCTGCAGCGCGCGAGTGGGTGCAGGCCGCTGCTAACAATGAGCTCGGCATCATCGCCGAGGCGGACCTGCTTCCTCTTCGTTACCAGGTACGCAAGGTCGATGCCAAGGGAGACACGACGCGGCAGATGATTGAGAGCCGTGAAGGCAACGTCGCGCGGCTGATCGCACGCAACGGAGAGCCTCTCACCGCCGCCGAAGATGCCGCAGAACGGCAGCGCCTGCAAGCGGACCTGGATGCGCCCGACGCCTTTCTTCGTCACGCGCGGCACGATCGGGCCGCGCGGCCTTATGCCACCGAGCTCGTGCGATTGATGCCGACGGCGATGCTGTGGAGCTTTGCGCCGGCAGGGGCGCCGGGGACGGGCGATGGAACGACGCAGGTCGTGCTCGACTTCACGCCCGACCCACACTTCAAGCCGCCCAGCCTGGTTGCCGAAGCGCTGACCGGCATCGCCGGACGTGTCTGGATCGACAAGGAAAGCCGCTGTGTCACGCGCATTCAGGGCCGCATTCTGCACCCCGTGGACTTCGGCTGGGGCGGTGTCTTTGCCCGCATCAATGGCGGCGGAACAGTGGCACTGGAGCAGCTAAAAGCTACGGATCGGCGGTGGGTCTACTCGCATCTCGAGGAACATCTTTCAATCCGTGAAGTGCTGGTGCGCACGGTTGCGGAGGACACGGTGATGACCCTGTCGGATGTCCATCCGCTGCCGTCACTTATCGGCTTCCAGGCGGCGCTTCACTCCCTGCTCGCACTGCAAGTCCCTTTGCGTTAGCCGACCGGCTACAGTATCTGCTCGTCCGGCCAGCGGCAGAGCAGATACTGTCCGCCACCCGCCGGCAGACGCCGGAAGGCGAATGCACACAGACCCTGCGCAAAGGCGGTTTGGAAGGCGGCCTCGTTCCCTTGTTGCACGGCTCGCGCCTCGCGCCTGCCGGCAGCGGTTTCCTTCCATCGCGGCAGCTCGCCGGGCAGGGTGACGCGGACAACTTCCCCACCGGCCCCGGCGACGTTTGCTTCGCCCGCAAGCGCTCGCATCACGCGATCGCTGCGCAACCACCACTCGGCGTACAAGCGGTCGGTCGGCAGGCCGCCCTGCAGCGGAGACGTACTCGGCCCGTAGAAGTCTGGCGCGTAACGCCGCGCGATGGCGCCCAGCTTGTTCAGATTGAGGAACGCATTCTTGGCCTCGAGCGGATCAAAGGTCCACTCGATCAAGTCGATGCCCCGTGCCAGAGCATCGTCTCGCTGCGCCACCTTCATGCGGCGTCCAAGCCCGGCATTGCGCAGCTCTGGAACAACCGCCAGCATGTGCGAGTGCAAGTAGGAATTGCCGTTGCGAACGCCGGGCAAGGCCAGTAAAAACCCGACGAGTCGCTCCCGCTGAAAGGCGCCGAGAACCTGTCCCCCGATGTGGGTCGCCAGCGAGAACAGCTTGCGCGGCACAACATCAGCGGCATCATAGCCCCACGTGGCAATCTGCAGCTGAACGCAGGCCTCGAGCTCAGCGATCGTCGATACCGGCCGGATGGCGATGTCGCCGGTATCAACGTTGTCAGCCACCGAAAAGCTCATTGCGCTTCGATCTCCGGCGCGATTGCCCGCTCGTTCTGCTTCGCCCTGGCCCAGAGGTCTTCCTTCCGTTCTGGGGACGCGGCCTCGAAGATCTCCGGACCGCCGGCGTGCTCTTCCATCGCACGGAAGCGAGCGCGGAACTTCGCGTTGGTACGCCTCAACGCGGACTCGGGATCCACTTTCAAATGGCGTGCCAGGTTGATGACCGTGAACAGCAGATCGCCAAGCTCTGCCTCGGTATTTCCCTTGTGTCCGGCTTCCAATTCGTCGTGAAGCTCTGCCGTCTCTTCGGCAATCTTGTCGAACAATCCTTGCGCACTGGGCCAATCGAAGCCTGCCTTGGCAGCTTTGGACCCAAGCTTGTTGGCTTCGAGCATCGCCGCCATGCAGCGCGGGATGCTATCCAACGCAGACAGCTGTTTTGCCACGTCAGCAGCGGACTTCCGCTCCTCGCGTTTGATCTGCTCCCAGTTGCGCAGCACGGCATCGCTGTCCGCCGCCGTCGCCTCGCCGAAGATGTGCGGATGCCGCCGAATCAACTTCGCGCTCAGACCCTCGGCGACCTCTTTCAGGTCGAAGTAGCCGGCCTCGGCGGCCATCTGCGCATAGAACAGGATCTGCAGCAGCAGGTCGCCGAGTTCATCGCGCAGGTCCGGCCAGGCACGCCGTTCGATCGCGTCGAAGACCTCATACGTCTCTTCCAGCGTGTGCCGCTTGATGGTGTCAAAGGTCTGCTCGCGATCCCAGGGGCAGCCATCCGGCCCACGCAGACGCGCCATCAGGGCGGCTGCGCGCGCAACCGCCTCGCCTGCCGCTGCCTGCGCCGGGTTTGCTGCTGGAACTTCGTTGTCGGACATGGCCCCATGCTACCGCGACGACACACACGGCAGCCTGCGCCGGTGCATCGCCAAGGTGGCGAAAACGTCTAATCTGGTGTCTGGCCGCGCAACCGCTCGCACCGCACCCCTGCATGGATCTGAACGACAAAATACGCACGCTGCCCACCGGGCCCGGTTGCTATCTGTACAAGAACGCAGAGGGCGAGGTGATCTACGTCGGCAAGGCGAAGAACCTGCGCTCGCGCGTGCGGTCGTACTTCCTTGCCGCCAACCAGGCCCATGCAAAAACCGGTTCGCTGATGCGCGAGGCGGTGGACCTTGAATACATCACGGTCGCCAATGAGCACGAGGCCCTGGCGCTTGAAAACAACCTGATCAAGCAGCGCAAGCCACGTTTCAACATCCTGCTGCGCGACGACAAGACCTATCCCTACATCAAGCTCACGCTGGGCGACAAGCACCCCAAGGTCTTCGTCACAAGGCGCCTGCGCAGGGATGGCGGAGCCTACTTCGGGCCCTACTTCCCGGGCAATCTGGCGCATCGTTTAGCCGATGTGGTGCGCAAGAGCTTTCTGATCCCCAGCTGCAAGATCGATCTGAGCCGCTACCATCCGAGGCCCTGCCTGCAGTACTACATCAAACGCTGCGTTGGCCCGTGCGTCGAAGGCCTGATCGCCGTCGACGAGTACCAGGCCGTCATTCGCGATGCCCAGCTGTTCCTGGAAGGCAAGACCAGCGAGTTGGAAAGCCGGCTGATGGCGCGCATGGAAGCTGCCGCGGAGAACATGCAGTTCGAGCTTGCGGCCCGTCTGCGCGACCAGCTCGGCACCGTGCACCAGGCCGGCGAACGCCAGCGTATGGCCACCACGGAGTCCGACGATGCCGATGTCTTCGGCTTCCATTTCGAAAGCGACATGCTCGCCGTCAATCTCTTCCACATGCGCGGCGGCAAGATCGTCGACCGGCGCGATTTCTTCTGGGAAGATCTGCCGGAGTTCGAAGCCGAGGTGACCGCTTCGCCCGCCGAAGAAGACACGGACGCCACCGACCTCGAAGCCGAGCCGCGACTGGAACCGAACCCCACCACCTCCGCGCCCGGCATCATGGCTGATGAAGAAGAATCCAGTCAGCATTCGGTATTGACGTCGCCGTTCGACGCCGGCGACCCGGAGCTCGGCGTCGACCCTGATTGCACGGCGGAGGAGCCCGGGGCGGCCAAGCCGTGCTTCTCGCCGGCTGCCTTCTTCTCCGCGCTGCTCAAGCAGCTCTACCTCGATCAGAACTACGTGCCCAAGCACATCTATGTGCCCGTGGACTTCCCGGATCGAGCCCTGCTGGCCGATCTGCTGCGCGAACGCAGCGGCCACAAGATCGAGATTGCCGCACCGCAGCGCGGCGACAAGCGCTCGCTGGTGGACCTGGTGTGCCAGAACGCCAAACAGAGCTATATCCAGCGCTTTCGCGTGCTGCAGCCCAGTGCAAAGGCCATGGCCGAAGCGCTGGGCGACGCTCTGAACCTCCCCGAGGCACCGGAGCGCATCGAGTGCTTCGATATCTCACACATCCAGGGTGCTGAGACCGTTGCCTCGATGGTCGTGTGGGAACACGGTGCGATGAAAAAGGCCGACTACCGCAAGTTCCAGGTCAAGACCGTCTCCGGCGTCGACGACTTCGCCTCCATGCGCGAGATCGTCGGCCGTCGCTACAAGCGGCTGCAGGAAGACGACAAGCCAATGCCCTCGCTCGTGCTGATCGATGGCGGCCTCGGCCAGTTGCATGCCGCCGCCGCGGCGCTCGAAGAGCTTGGCCTGACCACGCAGCCTCTTGCGTCCATCGCCAAGCGCGAAGAGGTGATCTACCTCCACGGTCAGGAGGACGAACCGATCGTGCTTGACCGTCGCTCGCCCATCCTGCACGTGGTGCAGAAGATCCGTGACGAGAGCCATCGCTTTGCCGTCGGCTACCACCGCAAGCGTCGCGAGATGCGCGACCGCGTCAGCGAACTGGACGAAATTCCCGGCGTGGGCCCGCGCACACGTCAGCGGCTGCTGGAGCACTTCGGTTCGGTGCGTGCCCTGAAGAGCGCCGCTGAGACGAACTCCGACGCGTTGACGGCCGTGGTGAACAATGCGGTGGCCCAGCGCATCAAGGCTCACTTCGCCTCGGCCGGCGCCGGGGCGGAGACGGCCGCGTCACCGCTCCGCATCCTGCAAAATTAGCCGTGCTTAGCGACCGGAGAGGACGAATTGATTCCCTTCCGGATCGGCAAAGATCGCCGAGGTTCCCCAGGGCTCCTTCGCCGGCTCCTGCACGAAACGTACGCCGCGTTTGCGCAGGATGTCCGCGGTGGCGAAGACGTCGTCGCACCACAGCGACATGGGTTGAAAGCTGCCCACACGATCCTCCTGGCCGTCCGGCGTGAACAGCACGACCCCGGTGTCCGCTCCCGGAATGGAGAGCTCGATCCAGCGCTGCGTCTCGCTGAACGGTTGATCCGTCGTGACACGGAAGCCCAGGGTCTCCGTGTAGAACTCGAGTGCGGCGTCCTGGTCACGCACCGGAACGCTGACAAACTTGATTCCGCGAATCATGGGGATTGTCCTCATCCGCAGAGTACAAAACGGGCTGGGGCGGAAACAATGTACTTGTCACCGCTATACTCGTAGCCGGTACAGCAATGCAGAGCCCCCTACTCATCGATCCTTACATTCACGGCACCCTGTTACGCGACCTCACGGGCCATGACCGCAGTCCTGCGAGCTTTGTCCTGTATCTCTGGATCGCGCTGGAGCAGCAGCGGCACGGGGGCCCGATTGAGGCCAGTTATGCCCAGCTGGCCGAGGAGACCGGCCTCTCCCGCAGCACGGCGCAATCGTCTGTGGCGTGGCTGCTGGGACGCAAGCTGCTGTCGGTGCAGCGGGCAAATGTGACGGCAACCCCTGTCTACACGGCGCTCACCCCCTGGGTGCGCCCGCGGCGGACCGCGGCAAACTGAATTGCCCAATTGCTGCCGCCATACATTTCCCCTGCGCAGCCCAGATCTGTATCGCCAGGGAGCGGCAGCCCTGTTGACTTATTTGATAGCGTCTAAGAAGCAATG
>CAXTFS010000056.1:0-14213 GCA_964243395.1 uncultured Acidobacteriaceae bacterium
GACCTCGGCAGCGCGTGCCTCAGCATAGGCGGCCGTGCCAAGCAGAGCGCAGGTGTCATCGAGGATCACGCGCACCGGCACGGTTTGGAGGATGGGGCTCATGCGGCCTTTATCGAAGAAGGCAGTCATAAACTGGCCATTCTGCATGACCTTCAGCACCTTGGGAGCGATGCCGCCGCCCAGGTAGATGCCGCCCGCGGAGAGCAGCGTCAGGGCGAGGTTCCCTGACTTTGCACCCAGCGCCGCCGCAAAGAGGTTCATTGTCTCCACGCAGATCGGGCTGGAGTTCTCCTCGGCGCAGGTGCCGATCACCGCGTTGGGGTCTTCGGAGGCCATACGATCGCGCAGCCAGTCCGGCTCTTCCATGCGTTGATCGTCGCGCAGAAAGGCATAGATGTTGCGGATACCGATGCCGGAGACCACACGTTCGGTGCTGACGCGGCCGTTCAGGGTGCGGTACAGGTAGTGCAGCAGCGCGATCTCGCGGTCGTTGCGGGGCGCGAAATCGACGTGGCCACCCTCGGACGGCAGCGGCAGATGCCGGCACAACTTCGCATCCCAAATCAATAGCGATTCACCCAGGCCGGTGCCTGCCGAGATGAGTCCGCGATGGCCGACGCCATGACGATCGCCCTCGTGCAAGGTGAAGATCTGGTCCGCCGCGAGCTCCGGGATGCCGTAGCCATTCGCCTCAAGATCGTTGATCAGGAAGATGTGCTCGATCTCCAGGCTGCGCGTCAGGTCACGCGCGTCAAGGGTCCATGGAAGATTCGTCAGCTTCAGCCGGCCGTCGCGTACCGGGCCGGGGCAGCCAAAGCAGCACGCAACAATATCGGCCTTGTTCTCTGAACCTTTGCCGAGGAAGGCCTTCACAACATCGTCGAGGCAGCCGAACTCCGCAGCGGGAAACTTCTCGTCGCGCAGGCGTACCAGCTTGCCTTCCGCAAAGTTGTAAAGGGCAAGATGAACCTTGGTACCACCGACGTCGCCTGCGAGAATCATTTGCTCTGGAACTCCTCCGTTTGCTCTGCTTAGATCTCCAGCGTGCCAACCTTGCGGCTGCCCTCGCCTCTGCCAAAGACCTCGGTCGATGACGGTAACTTAGCGGCGGCCACCTCGTCCAGTTGCACGAGCAGCCGGCCGTTAGACGGACGGATCAGTTGCGACGGAAGCCGCTCCGGGTCGCGTGGCCCGGTAAAGACCTCTGCAACGATCGCCGTCTTGCCCTCGCCGGCCATCTCGAAGGCGACCTCGCGGGCCTGATTGATCACTGCCCAGGTCAGCGTGAGGCGCCATGTATCCTTCTGCGGCACATGGTTTGCGACGCATAGACGGCCCAGCTCATTGAGGGCCTCCGTATGCGGAAACAGCGAGGCGGTATGACCGTCCTCACCCATGCCGAGCAGCAGCAGATCAAAGGCCGGCGACTCCGCGCCTTCCAGCTTCAGTGAGTTCCGCAGCGTGCTCTCGTAGCGTGAGGCACCCTCCTCCGGGTCCAGCTCGCCTTCCATGCGATGGACGTTCGCCGACGGGATCGCGACATTGTCCAGCAACAGCTGCTTGCACACGCCGTAGTTGGATTCCGGGTTGTCCGGGGCGACACAACGTTCATCCACCCAGAACAGCTGCAGCTTGTCCCAGGGAATCGTGTTCGCAAAGGGATGCGCTGGGTCGGCGAGCAGCTTGAACGCTGCCTGCGGGGTAGACCCGCCGGAGATGGCAACACGCGCAACGCCGCGTTTGGCGATCGCGTCCTCTACCTTCTCCGCAAACAGGCGCGCCGAGGCCAGAGCAAGATCCTCAGGCGCAGGCCAGACGACATACGTAACAGTGATGGGTGGCGGCATGGAGGTCGCGTGTCCTGTAATTGACGTCGGTCGAGGTTGAAATGACCCGGTGACTCCACCAGCTCCCGCAGGCCCGGTCAGGCCCTCGGGAGCGGTGGGATGGCAATCTACAGCTTGGCCCAGGACCTGCCGTCACGCGCAAGCAGTTCATCCTGGCTCTGCGGTCCGTCGGTTCCGGCTGCGTAGTTGGGGAAGTCGCTCGGCGTCGCCTTCCACGCGTCGAGGATCGGGGTCATCAACGCCCAGGTTGCCTCCACGCCCTCGCGCTCGGCAAACAGGGTACCGTCGCCCAGCATGGCATCGAGCAGCAGCCGCTCATAGCCGTTCGCGGAGCTCTTGCCGAATGCGTCGGCATAGCTGAAATGCATCTCGACCGGCTTCACGTTGGTGGTCGGTCCGGGGATCTTCGCCCCGAAGATCAACGTGATGCCTTCATCGGGCTGGATGCGCATCTTCAGCACGTTGGGGCAGATGCCGCTACCGGCATTGTTGTTCTTGAACAGGTGCAGTGGTGGCTGCTTGAACGTGACCGTCACCTCCGTGACACGCTTCGCCAGACGCTTGCCGGCGCGAATGTAGAACGGCACGCCAGCCCATCGCCAGTTCTCGATCGAGAGCTTCATCGCGGCAAAGGTCTCGGTGCCCGACTCCGGGTTCACGCGATCTTCCTGCCGGTAGCCGATAACATTCTGGCCGTCGACCAGGCCGGGTCCGTATTGACCGCGCACGGTGTTCTCGACGGGGATCGGCTCGATGGCTTTCCAGACCTTCAGCTTCTCGGTGCGCACAGCGCCAGCCTGGAAGTTATCCGGTGGCTCCATCGCGACAAAGCTCAACACCTCCATCACGTGGTTCTGCAGCACGTCGCGCAGGGCACCGGCGGTCTCATAGAACGGTCCGCGGCCCTCGATGCCGATCGACTCAGCGGCCGTGATCTCCACGTGGTCGATGTAGTTCCGGTTCCAAATGGGCTCAAAGATGCCGTTGCCAAAGCGGAAGACCAGGATGTTCTGCACGGTCTCTTTGCCAAGGTAGTGATCGATGCGGAAAATTTGATTTTCACCCAGCACGGCATTGATCGAATCGTTCAGCTTGCGGGCGCTTTCGAGATCCACACCGAAGGGCTTTTCGATGATGACGTGCACCCACTGCCCGGGCTGGCTCGGCTGCGTCATGCCGTGCTTGGCGAGGCGCTGCGCGATGTCCGCGAAGTACTCCGGAGCGACGGCCAGATAGAAGAGCCGGTTGCCCTTGGTGCCCAGCTGACCGTCCAGGTCGGCAAGAAACGCCTTCAGCTTTTCAAAGCCCGCATCGTCATCGAAGTTGGTAGCAAAGTACTTCACGCGATCCATGAACGGCTTCAACTTGGAGTCGCCCGCATCCACACCGCCGCCCTTCAGGATGCCATCCTGCATGTCGGCGGCGAACGTGGCCGAGACATCGCGACGGGCGACACCCACCACTGCGAAGTCTTCCGGCAGCAGACCCTGCTGTTCCAGGTGAAAGAGCGCGGGCAGCAGCTTGCGCTTGGTCAGATCGCCCGAGGCGCCAAAGATCACCACGACGCCTGGGTCCGGCACGCGTTCGTTCCCCGGCGTCACCTCGTTCGTCGTCTCACGATCGCTCAACGCTTGTCCCACCTCTGCTACTGCTGCCATCTTTCGTCTCCTTCCAATCAATCGGTCATGCTCTATGCATGATGTTTTTCTGATTCGCGGTGCACACCGCCTGATGATACCTATCGAGCCTTCCAGCCCTTAGCGGACGCTCTGTTGAGGTCGGCTGCGATGTCCGCGTCGGCTACGTCTTGTCCCCGTACGGCGCGGCGGTCAAGGAGCTCTCGCTCCGAGGGAAGTCCGCGCCTTCGGTGGTTGTCTGCCACTTGTCGAGCTCGGCGGTCCACTGCTCCAGACGGGCACGGAAACGTTGCAGTGCAAGCTTGCCGAGCAGCAGATGCTTCGGCGGCTCAGGCGAAGTGACCGCCGCGACGATGGCTTCCACTGCGCGCTGCGGGTCGCCGGGCTGCTTGCCGGCCTGGGTTTTGAAGTACTCACGGGTCTTACCGACTGTGGTCTCGTAGTCCGAGATGCGACGGCCGGCTTCCTTGCCGGAACGCCCAAGGAAGTCAGTGCGGAACGGCCCCGGCTCGACCACCATCACGTGCACGCCCATCGGGGCAAGCTCGGCGGCGAGGGCCTCACTTAGGCCTTCCACGGCAAACTTGGTGGCGTTGTAATAGCCCCATCCAGCCGACCCGATCAGGCCGCCGATCGACGACAGGTTCACGATCGCGCCGGAGCGGCGTTCACGAAACATCGGCAAAAATGCCTTGGTCAGCTTAATCAGGCCGAAGACATTGGTGTTGAACATCGGCGTGTACTCGTCTTCCGTGACCTCTTCAAACGCACCCGTGATGCCATACCCGGCGTTATTCACCAGGACGTCGATGTGCCCGGCATGCGCGATGGCATCCGCCACGGCATGATCAATGCTGCCATCGCTCGTGACGTCCAGCGGCAGAATGATCGCGCCACCCGGGTACTGGGTCGTGAGGTCTTCCAGCTGGCTGACGTCCCGCGCCGTGGCGACGACCGTTGCGCCCTGCCCAAGCAGATACTCCGCCATCAGGCGGCCGAATCCGGTGGAGGCACCGGTGATAAACCATTTCTTTCCCTGCAGTGCGCTGTTCGAGGAACTCATGCCCTATGGGATGGCGATTCCCCTGATGGCGATGCTAGGGAACTTGTGACGACGCTAAGGGCCTTGGATCGATGCTAGGGGTGAAGCTCCTCCACGCCACCTTCGCCAGCCACAAGCGCGAGCGTCGCCATACCGGTAAAGAGACCGTGCTCGACTACGCCGACAATGCTGCTGATCTCCGCACCGGTCTTGCCTGGGTCGGGGATGCTGCCGCAGGCGCAGTCCAGGATGAAGTTGCCCTCGTCGGTGATCCATGGCCCGGAGCCGGTGCGCGCGGGCCGCAGCGTGGGGTGCAGGCCCAGCTCGACGAGTTTGCGCCGCACCAGCGGCAGCGCGAGTTGGATGACCTCCACCGGCAGGGGAAAATGCCCAAGCTGCTGCACAACCTTGGTCGGATCGGCAACCACGATGAACTGCCGGGCAGCGCTGGCCACGATCTTTTCCCGCAGCAGTGCGCCGCCGCCGCCCTTGATGAGCGCCAGCCCCGGCCCCACCTCGTCGGCGCCGTCGACGTTCACATCCAAGAACGGCACATCGTCAAAGGTGGTGAGGGGTATGCCCAGCTCGCCGGCCAAAGCGTGACTTGCATCGGAGCTCGCAATGGCACGAATCTGCAGGCCCGCCGCGACTGCCTTGCCCAGCTCGCGAATAAACAGCGTGGCGGTGGTCCCCGTGCCCAGGCCAACGGCCATGCCGTCCTTCACGAACTCCACGGCACGTCTGGCCGCCAGCAGCTTCGCCTCGTCTTGCGTCATAGCAGCCATCTTCCCACGTCAGGCCGACGCGTGGCACAACACCACGGCCGCCTCCATGCCGCACTGCAGCGCGGCAAGATCGCGACCGGTGTGCGCCGGCCATCCAAAACACACTTTTGTGAATGGCTTTGGGATCGCAAAACGATCCCAGGAGCGCAGGCGCCAGGCCTTCGCGGGTTCCGCATGGAAGCAGCCCAGCCAGTCCGCACCTACCAGCGTGGCGAGCTGCACCGGACCGGGCTTGGCAACGCGCCGCGGCCCCTTCGGCCCATCGGCCGTAAAGGCGCAGATGCGGCCGGCGGCATAGGCCTCGGCCATGCCCCGCAGCCCGGGTGCGCCACCGCGGGTGCTGGACCCGCGTACGGCGACAAAGCCGAGCCTCTCCACGGTGCGGGCGATGAGCTCACCGTCGAACGAGCGCGAGATGAGGATGGCAATGCCCAGGCCGCGAAAACGGTAGGCACAGCAGAGCAGCGACTCGTGCCAGAAGGCAAACACCGTCGGTCCGGGCAGGGTGTGGCCGGCCGGCACGCCAGTGGCGTTGCAGTCGCGCACCCGCCAAGTCGCACCGAGCAGACGGATCAGCGTCGCAGCCAGCGGCGGCACGATGGCCAGGGCAATCCTCTGCTTGCGCGTGAAGGCGGGCATCGTCGTCCGAGTGTAAGCCGAGCCTGTCCTCACGCTGCAAGGCCGTGGCTAGGACCGTCGCGAGAGCTCCCCCTCCAGCCGCTGTGCGAGCCGCAGGCTGAGCGCCATCAGCGTGAGCGTCGGCAGCTGCGGACTGCCGTCGGGAAAGACGGCCGCACTGGCGATCGAGAGATTGCGAAGGCCATGCACGCGCAGCTGCGGATCCACAACGCTGGTGCGTGGATCGGTGCCCATGCACGCGCCACCCATGGCATGCCGCGCGTCTTCAAGGCCGGGTATCCGTTGATCATCGGAAATTCCTTCCATAAGCTCTCCAGGAGTCGCAAGCGGATGGAATGGCCTGTGTCCGGCGAGGAGTTCCGGCATCCAGCCTGTATCTTCCACGGACGAAAAGCCGAGTTGCTCGAACCGGAAGTGCAGGTGCTTCGCGAGGGTACGCAAGCTCCACAGTTCGGAGTTGTGGATGCGCCAGTTCACCTGTGCTCGCGGCTGTCCTGAGGCATCAAGCGTCTCGGCAAGCCGCACACGGGCCAGCGAGGGGGACTCCTGTGCAACATTCAAGCGCAGGGACACCTTGGCATCAGGCGAAAGATAGCGCCGGTGTGCGTGGTGAGCCTCCTGGTAGAGCTCAAAGGTGTCGTTGATCACCCCAGGGAGGTCCCGCAGTCCCGATCGCGTTCGCGGGCGCGTGCTGCGCTGATGCGCCAGCAGCAACGATCGGAGGGCAGCAATCCCTGAGGTCTCAGGCTCTTCAAAGGCAAAGTGCACCTGCGCGTGATTCAGCCCCAGCCGGTCTCGCAATTCGTGATCGCACTCGAGCTTGAGCGCATGGAGCGTGCCTTTCAGTCCGCCTATGATCCAGGGTCGGAACTGACGTACGATCCGTGCGCGCGCCGCCCCTCCGAAGATGGCCGCGCGCACCGTAAGGTGATCGTGAAAATTGCGGCCAACCTGGTCATGTGCATTGCCCACTCCCTCGGCAGCTGTCGATCGAGAGACGAGCAGCAAGCGGGCACTCTCGACGGCTCCGGCGGCAAGAACGAATTGCCGTGCACGAACGAGCAGATGCTCACCAGACGGCGTACGAAGAACAACCGCTTGTACGCGATCCCCTCCCGCGGTTAGCTCAATCTCCCGTACCTGTGCGTTCAGCACAACACGGGCATGCCTGCTACGCAAGAGCTCACGTCCCAGCGAAGAACCAAGGTTGCGTCGCGTAAACGGTGCGAATTTGGATAAACGAGGAATGAAGTTCGGAAATGCGAGAGAGAGTGCGGGTGCAGTTTGACCGATCGCTGAGAAAAAACCTTTGTCCGTGTATGGCAGATCATCCACACCGAGCAGGGCCTCTGCCGCGCGGTAGTACGGACTCAGCATTGAGGTGGAGATGGGCCAGGATGTCGCGTCCAGCATGGGCAGAAACTGTCCGCCCCAGCTGATCGAACTGCCGCCCAGCACGAAATTCCGACCCAGGCTCGTGCCTAGATGCGGGTCTCCGGCAAGCTCTGCAACAGCGGGCTCAAAAACCGTGGCGTGTTCGCGGGAACGTCCCCCGGCTTCGAGCAGCAGGACATCGATGCCCTGCCCTGCCAGCCTGTGCGCCAGCACCAGACCCGCGATGCCGCCGCCGATGATGCAGACCTGCGCCGGCGGGCCGGCAGCGAGGCTCCCAAGATCACCGCCGTTTTGTGCGAAGTCGATCTCCATGGGCTTGCGTGCCGCAGGTCGGCGCTAGCTGTACTTCAGCCACTTCATGATCTCCGGCAGGCTGGGCTTCTTGCCGTACATCAGGATGCCCACACGATAGATCCGCGCCGAAACCCAGAGGATCGCGACGATGGTCAGCGACATCAGCACGACCGACAGCACGATCTCGCCAACCGGCACCTGTGTAAGCGAGACGCGCAGGTTCATCAGCAACGGACTGCAGAACGGGATCAGCGAGGCAATGCGCGCGAGTGGAGAATCCGGCGCGCGGATGACAGGCACCAGCAGCAGCATGCAGACCGCCAGCGGCATGACCAAAAAGAGGTTCAGCTGCTGCAGCTCCTGCTCGGAGTTTGTCATCGCGCCCAGCGCGGCAGCGATGCTCGAGTAGATCAGGAAGCCGAAGATGAAGTACATCACAAAGAAGCCGGCCTGCGCGGGACTGACCAGCGTATGACCACCCGAAACCAGGCTCGACGCCATGTTGGTGCTCAGCAGCGCCAGGGCCGCAATCATCCAGATGCTGATCTGCGTGAGGCCCACCGCGCCGACGCCGATGATCTTGCCCGCAAGCAATTCATCGGGCTTGATTGTCGCGAGCAACACCTCGAAGACACGGCTGGTCTTCTCTTCAATGATCGATCGTGCCGTGTTCATGCCGTAGAGCATGATGACCATGTACATCAACAGGAAAAACGCATACGCCGCGAAAAAGGCGTTCTGCGTATTGCCGCTTGCGCTGGTATCGAGGATGACAGGTGAGGTCATCGAGGTCACATCGTTGTTGCCGATGCCGCGTGTGGCCAGCTGCTCGCGTAACAACACGGACGAGACCGCTGATTCGATTGCACCCTTGGTGGCGATGTCGCCAACCGAGCGCGCCGTGTAGGCGAACACAGGCCGGTCGCCCACATGCGGTGCCTGCGTGACCCACACATACCCCGCAAGCGAAGACGAGCGGTTGTGCAACTCCGCGTCCAGAGCGCTCCGCGTCCCTGGCGAGGGTGCCTCCACATCCACTTGCATGTGCGTTTCTTTGCCGCTTTCGAGCTGCTTCTTTAGATCGGCCCCGAAGTTCGCATCGCTCGTCACGACCGCAATGTGCGAAGACGTCTTGGTGTTGGAAGCAAAATACCCGGCACCGAACACCAGGCCGACCATTAGAAGCGGGATCAGCATGGTGGCCAGCAAAAACCCCTTGGTGCGCACCCGCTCCAGGTACTCACGCTTCGTGATCAGCCAAATGTTATGCATGCACAAGACCTCCTGCGGCAGCGTACTCGGGCGTGCCCTTCACGGTCTCGATAAAGATGTCCTCGAGGGTGGGTTCGATCACCTCAAAGCGCGTGATCTCTGTCCCATTTGCGACCGCATCTGCAAGCAGCGACTGCGCGTACTGCGGCGATCGAAGAATGATTTCGGCGATGCCGGCGTAGTTCTTTGCTTCGAGCACACCCGAATGTTTCAGGAAGCGATCGTCGCCGGAGAACACCATCTGCACGCGGTTGCGCGGGTAGCGGCTCTTCACCTCACGCATCGTCCCTTCCAGCACCAGCTTGCCCTGGTAGATGATCGCGATCGCGTCGCAAAGCTTCTCCACCTGGTCCATTCGATGCGTTGAGAAGAGGATCGCCTTGCCCTCCTTGCGAAGATCGAGCAGCGTGTCCTGCAACAGCGTGGCGTTCACCGGATCGAGCCCGCTGAACGGCTCATCCATGATGATCAGCTCGGGCTCATGCAGGAGCGCGGCGATGAACTGAATCTTCTGCTGCATACCCTTGGAGAGCTCTTCGGTTTTCTTGTCGATGGCCTCGGTGATCTGCAGCCGCTCGCACCAGACCAGCGCCCGCTGACGCGCGGTCGCCTCGGTCAGACCGTGTAGCTGGCCCAGAAACGCAAGCTGGTCCAGCACCTTCATCTTCTTGTACAGGCCACGCTCTTCGGGCAGGTAGCCGATGCGGTGCAACAGGGCGCGATCGAACGGTTTGCCGAACAGCTCGACCGTGCCAGAGTCCGGCACGGTCATGCCGATCATCATGCGGATCGTGCTGGTCTTGCCGGAGCCGTTGGGTCCAAGCAGGCCGAACATCGTGCCGGGCTCAATCGAAAGCGAGAGCCCCTCAACGGCGACCTTGGTGTCATAAACCTTGCGGATGTTGCCGAGACGGACGATAGGCATGGGGGCTGCAGCAAGTGTAGCGCGGCTGCGATCTCGACGCGTCCGCCTCAACGTGGGATCCGGGTGTCGCTAAAGTTTCCCGAAAGCCGGCCGATAGAGCACAACAGAGCCAACCTGCACGGAAGAACGGCATAGATCCCGGGAGAGCAACAGATGCAGACCGATACGCGAGAGATGACCGAACGGACGCGCCTGGAGGCGCTCCGCAAGCTGGAAATCCTGGACACCGAGCCGGAACCGGAGTTCGACGAGCTGGTACACCTCGCAGCCACCTTCTGCGGCGCGCCGATGAGCCTGGTGTCGCTGGTGGACGAGGAGAGAAACTGGTTCAAAGCCGCCGTCGGGGTGAACGTACGGGAGGCCCCGCGCAGCCTTGCGTTCTGCGATCACGCCATTCGCCAGCCAGGCCTGATGCTCGTCGAAGATACGGCGCAGGATCCGCGCTTTGCGAGCAATCCCCTGGTTACGGGGCAGGGCGGTCTGCGCTTCTACGCGGGCTTTCCGGTCTCGACGCCCGACGGCCACGCGGTTGGCAGCCTGTGCGTGCTGGACCTCGTGCCGCGCACCCTGACCGACGATCAGAAGGGGGCGCTTCGCCTGTTGGCAAGCCAGGTCAACACCCGATTTGAGCTTCGGCTGCAACGCCGTGAGCTGCAACAGGCCCTTGCCGACGCCGAAGCCGCCAAGGCGCGCCTTACCGCAAGCGAGGGACGCTTCCGTACGTTCATGGACAGCGGGCCTTTCCTCAGCTACCTGAAAGACGCCGACGGCCGCATGCTCTATTACAACAAGCCGCTGGCAAAACACTTCGACGTCTCACGGTCGTTTCTGCTGGGCAAGACCGACGCGGAGCTGTGGCCTTCCACCATCGCCGCAAGCTACCGCCGCCACGACGAAGAGGTCCTCAAGGGTGGTGAGCTGTGCGTCTCGGAAGAGGAGACCTGCAACCCGGATGGCTCGGTGTCCATCTGGCGCTCCTTCAAGTTCCCCTGTGCTGACCCGGACGGACGCATGCTTGTGGGCGGTGTATCGGTGGAGGTAACGGCGGAGCTGCAGCGCGACGCCGAACTGCGCCGCTACCAGGCCGAGCTCGAAAAGGCCAACCGGCGGCTGCGAGAGCTGGCCTGCGTCGACGCGCTCACCGGGCTCGCGAACCGGCGCGTTCTGGATGAACGCCTCTCCGCGGAGTTCCAGCTCGCCCGGCACAAAGGTTCGGAGTTCGCGGTGCTGCTGCTCGATGTGGACAACTTCAAGTCGCGCAATGACACCCTGGGACACGCGCACGGCGATGCGATCCTGCGCCAGCTCGGCGCCTTGCTGCAGCGCTCGGTACGCAAGTTCGATCTGGCCGCGCGCTACGGTGGGGAAGAGTTCGCGCTGCTGCTGCCCGGCGCCACAGAAGACGAGGCCGCCGGCTTTGCCGAACGATTGCTGGCCGCGATCCGCGCGGAGCCCTGGCCCGAAGGCCCGCTCACGGTGAGCATCGGGATCGCCGCGATTCAGCCTGCAACACCCAATGAGGAGCGCTTGCTGACCCTGGCCGATGAGGCCCTGTATGCCGCAAAACGTGGTGGCAAAGATCGCGCAGTGACCTACGGCGTCTACTACAGCGACCTGCTGAACAAACTGGAGCGGGAGCGCTCGGCACGCGCTGAACGGACGCAGCAGGGAGCCAGCTGGGCAAAGGAGCCAGCAGATCGGACGCGACTCGCATGATGGAAACGTTTGCGGAACAGGGGCTGGAAAGAGCCGGGGCGCGCTCGAAAGCGCGCCCCGGCATGGAACTGATCAGCAGTTTAGGGCTGTGCGTTTGGGTCGCCACCTTCGGTGACAGCGCTCTCTTCGGCCATCTGCCGCTGCATCTCTTCGCGCCGCTTCTCGCGAACTTCCGCGCGCTTCTGCGCCTTTTCGCTCAGTTCCTGCTCCGCACCGAGTAGCTCAATGTACGCCATCTCCGCAGCATCGCCCTGGCGCTTCCCGATGCGCACAATGCGGGTGTAACCACCATTACGCTCAGCGTAGCGGGGGGCCACAGTGGCAAACAGACGGTCGACCGACTCGGGCGTCATCAGGTAGGCGAGCGCCTGTCGACGGGCATGCACACTGCCGTTTTTGCCTAGGGTGACCATCTTTTCAACAATCGGCCGCGAAGCCTTGCACTTGGTGATGGTGGTCTGGATACGGTCATTCAGGATGACGCTGGTGACAAGATTGCGAAGCAGGGCGCGGCGATGGCTGGTGTTGCGACCCAGCTTGAAGCCGCCTTTACGATGGCGCATGGTGTGATCTCCTTCGACCCGGCTGGAGCCGTCAGTCGGTGTGCAGCGTGGTGCGGGTTCTTG
This sequence comes from uncultured Acidobacteriaceae bacterium, assembly GCA_964243395.1. GTDB lineage: Bacteria > Acidobacteriota > Terriglobia > Terriglobales > Acidobacteriaceae > Granulicella. Next base: position 12,179 of record CAXTFS010000056.1, read on the forward strand.
TAGTTCAAAGTTAAGCGGCGCGATGGACTGGAACTCCATCGCACCGCCTTGTCCAATTAAAAGGTTTCTTGCTCAGGAGCGAGATCGAGATCTTCGTCAGTTTCGTCGTCCTCGTCGTCGTCATAGGCAGCATAGCTTTGCGCCAGGGCCTGTGCCGGAAGGATCGAGGTCGGTCCCGGGACCGGGTTGCCGTTTTCGTCGATCTTCATACCGAGTGAGAGACCCATCTGAGCAAGGATTTCCTTGATCTCGTTGAGACTCTTGCGGCCGAAGTTCTTGGTCTTCAGCATTTCGGCTTCGGTCTTCTGGATCAGCTCGCCGATCGTTGCGATATTGGCGTTTTTGAGGCAGTTGTAGCTGCGCACGGAAAGCTCAAGCTCCTCAACGGAACGGTTGAGGTTCTCATTGCGGATCGCCGGTCCATCGTGGCCGTCGTGACCGCCGGCCTCCATCTCCTCCTCGAAGTTGATGAAGATGGTCATGTGATCCTTGAGCAGCTTGGCCGAAAGACCGAGCGCATCGGCGGGGAGCACAGTGCCGTTGGTCCAGATCTCGAGCGTGAGCTTGTCGTAGTCGGTGATCTGACCGAGACGGGCGGCTTCGACGAGGAAATTCACCTTGCGCACGGGCGAGTGCACGGAATCAACGGGGATGAAGCCGAGACCCAGATCGCCGTCGAAGTTCTTGTCGGCCGAGACATAGCCACGGCCGCGCTTGAGACGCATTTCCATGTCGATCCGGCCGCCTTCGGAGACGGTGCAGATGTAGACCTCAGGGTCGAGGATCTCCACATCGCCGTCGGCCTCGATCATGCCGGAGGTGACCACACCGGGCTGATCGACGTGCAGGTAGAGAGCCTTGGGGCCGTCGCCGTGCAGCTTGAACGGGATCTGCTTGAGGTTGAGGATGATGTCGGTCGCGTCTTCAACCACGCCGGTGATGGACTGGAACTCGTGCAGCACGCCTTCGATCTTGACAGCGGTGACGGCAGCGCCTTCGATGGAGCTCAGCAGGGTGCGGCGCAGGGCGTTCCCGACCGTGGTGCCGAAGCCGCGCTCAAAAGGCTGCGCGGAAAAGCGACCAAAGTTGTTGGTAAGGGAGTCCTGTTCGACGGCAAGGCGCTTGGGCTTTTGAAAACCTCTCCAAAGCATGGTGAGTCCTTTCTTCGCCTCCGCGCGAAGCATTCTGCGCGGGTGACGGTGGTGCGGTTAAGTGTTGTTCGGTTGTGGTGCGTAAGAAACTCTTTGTCGGTCATCCCGCAGGTTTGTCGATCATCCCAGGAGGTTTGTCAATCATCCCGTAGCGCAGCAAAGGGATTTGCTTTTCCACGAACAGGCAACAACCCTGGATGACGTCCATAGCCGCAGCGGAGGAAAGCAGATTCCTCCGCTGCGCTGCGGGTAACAAACAGAACACTACTTCGAGTACAGTTCGACGATCTGCTGCTCGTTGACCGGGAGCTGGATGTCGGCACGCTGCGGCAGAGCGACGAGCTTGCCCGAAAGACCTTCGGGGTTGGCGTCGATCCAGCGCACGCGGGTCTGGCCCGAGATGAAGTCACGAGCGGACTCAAGCACAACCATCGCCTTGGATCCTTCGCGGACGGCAACCACATCGCCGACCTTGCACTGGAAGCTGGGGATGTTAACCTTGCGGCCGTTGACCTGAATGTGACCGTGGCGCACGATCTGCCGGGCCTGACGACGCGACAACGCAAAACCAAGGCGGTAGCAGACGTTGTCGAGGCGGGTCTCAAGCTGCTGCAGGAGCAGGTCGCCCGTGACGCCGGTCTTGTTCGCCGCGACCTCGTAGTAGGCGCGGAACTGGGTCTCAAGCGTGAAGTAGATGCGCTTGGCCTTCTGCTTCTCACGCAGCTGCAAACCGTAGCCGACGACCTTTTTCACCTTCTTGGACTGACCGTGCTGACCAGGGGGGAAGTTGCGCTTCTCCACGGGGCATTTCTCCGTGAAGCACTTGGGACCTTTGAGGAAGAGCTTGACGCCGTCGCGGCGGCACATGCGGCAGACGGGTCCTG
>CAXTFS010000057.1:0-14202 GCA_964243395.1 uncultured Acidobacteriaceae bacterium
CTCCAGGGCAGCCGGAGTAGGCCTCTCTGAACCGCAGCGGATGATCCCGCGAAGCGTCCACCGCGTAGACCGAAATACTGCCGGCCACGCGATTGCTCACGACCAGGGTGCGATTATCCGGCGACACCTTGGCCAGCCCAGGCCCTTCGCCGGTGCCGGCAACGGCGATCTGGCGATGGCTCTCCAGATCGAGCACACTGACGTTGTTTGAGCCCGCGTTCGCCACGTAGGCGCGCTTGCCATCGCGATCAACGCTGATGGCGAACGGTGAACGGTGTACGCCGATGGTGGCCACTACCTGGTTGCTGTCGGCATTGATCACAGAGACGGAGTCACTGCCCGCGTTGACGGCGTAGACCTCGTGTCGCTGCGGGTTCACGGCTAGGCCGGTCGGCTTGCGACCCACCTGCACCGTGCGCTCCTGCCGCAGGTGCACGAGGTCCAGCACGGTGACGGTTCCGGAGCCGCCATCGGACACATAGGCGAACTCCCGGTAGTTCGCGGGAAACGTCGGAAAACGATCGCGATGGCAGCCAGTCAGGCCCGCAAGCAGGCCAAGGCAAAGCCATGTGTGCCGCAGTCGAACCCGTCGCGCGGCGGGTCGCAACAGGTCAGGCAGGAAACGGAACCGGTCAACGGAAGTTGTGCCGTGAGTTCGATGATGGGGAAAGCGGGAAGGCACCTTCCAGAGTGTATGAGTCGGGTCGTCGCGCTGCAATCAGTGAAACAGCGGAAGAGGGCGCAACCTTCAAGGAGACGCTGTGTTTACTCAACTGACACGGTAGCTTTTCGAGCTTCCGGGTCAGGCAGAACTCCTCGGAACAAGGGAGTCTGGGTAACCGGACTCCCTTGCTTTTTTACGGTTCGCGCCGTGTGCGCCGCCATGCGGTGAAGAGCCAGCCGGCATACCCAAACTGCAGTAACCAGACGATGCAGTAGGCAAAGACAAGGTGCCGTTCTGAGAGTGTGCTGAACGGGATGTGTGGCATCAGACCACCTCTGTCATGCTGGGCAGCGGGTCCGCACTCAGGAAGGCCAGTGCGTTCACCGCGGCCTGCCGCTGCCGGCGACGTTCCAGCGCGTAGCGCCAGCTGAGCAGAAACGCTCCCCAGACCGCCCAACCGATGACGTTCCAAATAAAGGCTGGCATCATGCTTTTGTCGATGCCTGAGCCGTCACCGCCGGCGAAGACCGGTGCCGGATGTTGGGTGCGCCACCAGCGAATCGACATGTAGCAGATGGGAACGTCGATCGCCGCGAAAACGCCAAGCACAGCAGACAGCAAGCCCGGTTGACCACCGCCGGGTAGGGCGGCGCCACCACCCGAGAAGCCCCTTACGAGCATGTAGCTAACGTAAAGCAGCCAGAGCAGCAAATACGTTGTAAGCCGTGCATCCCAGGTCCACCAGATGCCCCAGGCTGCGCGTCCCCAAAGCATGCCCGTGGCCAGGCCCACGGTCGCGTAAAGAACCGTTAACTCGGCCGAGGCTAGCGCAAAGGCATCGGCAATCAGCGCCCTTGGCGGATTCGTATTGCGCCAATACAGGTAAGCGAACGACGCACCGCAGTTCAAGTAGGGAAAGATGAAACTGAGGCCGGCGATTGGCACGTGGTAGAACAAAATCCTGTACAGGTTCCCCATAGTCGCTTCGGTCGGTGCGGTCATAGCCTTATCAAAGGCGATGCCCAGAACGATGAGGGCGAGCACGAACCCTGCCGCGCCCAGAAGCTGACCCCTGTTACGAGTTGTTTTATGCTCGGTCACACCCATATTCTACGTCGCCGGCTACACCGTTAATCGGGCAAATTGGTGTCGTGAAGCGGCCGACTCGCCTACTCGGCGTGCAGAATGACCCCAAAGAGCAGCAGCGAGGCCGTTGTAAACAGGATGTCGTACGCGACCAGCACACGGATCCAAAGCCCCGGATCGAAGTCTCCTGTGAGCACGTTGGTCGTGGCCTGGATCATGGCCAGCAGCGCCGGCATGGCAATCGGGCAAAGCACCAGCGGCAGCAGCAGTTCGCGATTGCGCGCACGCAGGCTGAGCGCGGCAAAAAACGTGCCATTGCACACCAGCGCCCACGTGCCGAGCGGCACGATCAGCAGCAGGATGGACGTCTGGCCGACGGGGTGCAGGTTGTAAAAGATCGCAAATACCGGCGCCAGCACCAGCTCCACAACGGACACAAAGAGAAAGTTCGCTACCGCCTTGCCGAGAAACAGCGCCGACGGCGGTGCCGGGGACAGACGATGCGCATCCAGCACGCCGTTACGCAGCTCGCGCGTCCACGATCCGTTCAGCGCAGTGATCGACGCAAACAGCACGCCCACCCAGAGCAGGCCGCCGGAGATTTGACGCGCCGTGGTCGGGTACGCGGTCGGATCAAAGGCGAGCGAGAACACCACCACAATCAGCAGCGCAAAGAAAAGCATGCCGTTGATGCCTTCGCGATTGCGCCACTCCAGCTGCAGGTCCTTGCGCAGGTGCGAGAGCACGTGCCGGGCGTAGATCATGGGTGGCCCCCGGCCGCCGGCGCCTTGGTCAGATCGGCCAGTGTGATCGATGCCGCGCGGAGGTAGTCGGCGGGCGCAAGCAGGAGTTGCAGCCCGCGCTGGCCCGCCGAAACCGAGATCGTATCGAACATCTCGATGAGCTCATCGGCATAGGCAGGGAACCCCTTCTTTGCCGCAAGCACGGTGACGCTCCCACGGATGTACCCGGTGAGCGCTTCAACGTCCTTGAGCGCGGCCAGCTCTGCTTTGCGCACACCTGCAATAGCGGCCAGCTTCTTCAGATCGACCTCGGCGTCACCCGGCACAACCGCGAACAGATGCGTGTTTTCCGACGTGCGCGTCAGCAGCGTCTTGAATACCTGCTCAACCGGCATACCGATCTTGCGTGCAACCGAAACGGCCGTGAGATCGTCGGGGTCGACCTGGTAGGCGCGCAGCTCGTAGGCGATGCCCAGCGCGTCCAGCAGCCGCGCCGCATTGGTCTTGTGAGGGGTGCCGCTCATCGAACTCCGGCCCCTGCTGGTGCTGTCGTTCGATCCGCCGAGGAGAGAAGACGCCCATCCTGCAACGTCAACGTGATCCCGGCGAGGGGACGGGCCAGCTCGGCCTGGTGCGTTGTGAGCAGCAGCGTGCGCGCGTGGCCGCTCGAACTTGGATGGGCAAGGTAACGCTGCAGGCGCGTGATCATGGCCTGCGCCGAAGCGACATCGAGGTTCGAGAAAGGCTCGTCGAGCAACAGCAGATCGGGGTCGGCGAGCAGAACGCGTGCAAGGGATGCGCGCTGCCGCATGCCCTGCGAGTATTCGGCAAGCCGGCGCGGGTTCCCCGGATCCAGACTCACCTGCCGTAGTGCCTCCGCGACGTGCGCGGTACGCTGCCCGGCGCCGAGCTCAGGCCGCTGCAGGCCAAGCAGGTACTCGAGGTTCTCAGGCCCGGTCAGCTCGTCGTAGAGCATGGTGCTGTGGCTCATGTAGGCGATGCGCCCGGGCAGATCGGCCGGCGCGCGCCCAAAGACAAGCACCGTGCCGTAGCTGGGGCGGGCAAGACCGGCCAGGAGCTTCAGCAGCGTGGACTTGCCGGCACCGTTGGGCCCGAGCAGCACTGCACTCGCACCCGCCGGCAACGACAGCGAGACTTCGCGCAGGGCCACAAAGCTGCCGTACAGCCGCGAGACGCGGTCCAACAGCACTGCCGGCGCGTCCGTGCTGGCCCCGAACTTTCGAGAGACGGTACTCATGAGCGGTGGGAGATCGGAGGTGGCATCGGGTCCCATGCGAGTATAGAGGGCAGGTTTTTACGCGGTCTTTTCTTCGGTAAACAGGGAGTTCTCTTGAAGATAGTCAGGACAGGGAAAATGTGGGGAGCAGCTTTGGTCTGCGCCACCAGCATGAGCACCGGTGCGGCAGCGGCGCAGACGCTGGGTACGGCAGACCGGGCGATGGCCCGCGACATCTTTCAGCAGCTCATCACCACGGACACGACCCACTCCACCGGCAGCACGCGCGTAGCCGCCGAGGCGATGCGGGACCGCCTATTGAAGGCAGGGCTTCCCGCGGGCGACATGGAGATCGTCGGGCCCAGGGACAACCGGCTCAACCTGGTCGTGCGCTACCGCGCCGGGAAGGGCGCCACGCAAAAGCCGCTGCTGTTTATCTGCCACCTAGACGTTGTCGAGGCGAAGCGCTCGGACTGGACGCTCGATCCGTTCCAGCTTACGGAGAAGGACGGCTTCTTCTACGGCCGTGGCACGCAGGACGTCAAGGACGGCGACGCCGCGCTGGTGACCAGCCTCATCCTGCTGAAGCGCTCCGGCTTTGTGCCTAAGCGAGACCTCATCGTGGCCCTGACGGCCGATGAGGAGGGCGGCGCAGACAATGGCGTCGATTGGCTGCTCAAGAACCGGCCCGATCTGGTGAACGCCGGCGTGGTGATCAACCCGGACGCGGGCGGCGTGGAACTGCGCGACGGCAAGGCCGCCGAGATGAACGTCGAGGCCGCCGAGAAGCTCTATGCCGACTTCCAGCTGATCGCCACCAGTGCCGGCGGACACAGCTCCCTGCCCCGGCCGGATAACCCCATCTACGAGCTTGGCGATGCCCTGGCGCGGCTGGAACGGAGCCCATTCCCGGCGGAGCTCAATGAGGTCACCCGCGCCTATCTGCAGACGGAGGCGAAAACGGCACCGGCTGACCGGCGCGCGCTGATCGACCGCGTGCTTGCGACGCCAATGGATACTGCCGCGGCCGATGAACTCTCCGCTGACCCGCGCATGAACGCGACGCTGCGCACCACCTGCGTGGCCACGATGATCTCCGGTGGCCACGCGCCCAACGCGCTGCCAGGATCGGCCACGGCCAATGTGAACTGCCGCATCCTGCCCGGGCATCCGCCGGAGGAGGTACGGCAGCGGCTGATCTCCGTGCTCGCTGACCCGAAGCTCACGGTGAACTACGTGGATAACGGCGGGGCAGTCTTTCCCTCCGCGCCGACCACGGGCCCGAAGGCGCCTCCGCCGCTGCGTGAGGATGTGCTGAAGCCGCTGCGGCGCACCACGGACAGCGTGTTCTCCGCAATCCCGATCGTGCCGATCATGGAAACCGGTGCCAGCGATTCGATCTACACCCTTGCCGCGGGCCTGCCGAGCTACGGCATCTCCGGTATGGGCATCGATACCGGCGATGAGCGGGCGCACGGGCGCGATGAGCGCATTCGCGTCGAGTCGTTTTACAAGGGCGTGGAGTTCCAATGGCGCTTCATGCGGGCGCTTGGCGAAGAGTAAGCCAGTTCCACGCTTCGAACCCCGGCTCCGTTCATCTAAACCTGCGTAGCACGAAGCCACATCTGTGGAGGAAGCATGTCGAACACAAAGCTTGGGGGCACGTTCACGCTGCCTGGAACGACCGTCACTGTGAAGCGCATGGGCTATGGGGCCATGCAGCTGGCGGGACCTCACGTCTTCGGCCCACCGAAGGACCATGCAGCGGCCCTGGCCGTCGTTAAGGAGGCCGTGTCCTCCGGCGTCGATCACATCGATACCAGTGACTTCTACGGCCCGCATGTCACCAATGCGATCATCCGCGAAGCCCTGCACCCCTACCCGGCAGATCTCACCATCGTGACCAAGGTGGGCGCGAAGCGGGGCGACGATGGCTCATGGAACCCGGCACAGAGCCCTGCGGAGTTGACGTCCGCGGTCCATGACAATCTGCGCAATCTCGGCCTCGATGCGCTGGATGTGGTCAATCTGCGCCTGTGGGGCGTGAAGGGTCCAGAAGAGGGATCGGTCACCGAGAGGTTCACCGCACTCGCCGAGCTACAGCAGCAGGGCCTGATTCGCCATCTCGGGATCAGCCATGCGACCGCCCGGCAGATCGAAGAGGCGCGGGGTATCGCCCCCGTGGTCTGTGTGCAGAACCACTACAACCTGGCACACCGCGGCGACGACGCGTTGATCGACGATCTCGCGGAGCAGGGCATCGCTTATGTGCCCTATTTCCCGCTGGGCGGCTTCACCCCGCTGCAGTCGTCGACCTTGTCGGAGGTCGCCACGGAGCTCGGGTTTACGCCCATGCAGGTCGCCTTGGCGTGGCTGCTGCACCGCTCGCCCAACATCCTGCTGATCCCGGGTACATCCTCCACCGGGCACCTGCGCGAGAACCTGGCGGCAGCGGACCTGCCGCTCTCCTCCAAGGTGATCGAGCGGCTGGATGCGATCGCCGCCGCGGCCGCGTAAAGCCATGAACACTTGCCGAGGCCCCGGGGCGGGATCTCGGCGATTACCTTGCAATGCAGCGGGTATCGGTTTAGCGGGCGACCGACGCCGTGATCTTCAGCGGCGCGGTGTTCCCGGTAGGCGCTGTGCCGGGCTTCGCCGGAGCATACTTGCTGGCGCATTTGGCCTGCAGCTGAATCGCGTGGAACACGTTATCGCGGCCATAGGTGCCAATGGCGAGCGCCTGGGCATCGTCCTTGAAGGTGTCCGGGGGCGGCTCCGATCCGACATAGTCCACGTGAATGGTCTTACCCAGTTCCACCAGGGTGAACTTCGCATCGGGACCAGAACGCTCGATCGACCCCGGCTGCACATTGCCCGCAACCCGCAGGTTGCGCGTGTAGGCCTTCGAACCCATGCCCTGCAGCTCGGCAATGGTGACGTAGTAGCTCTTTGTGCGCCTGGCGCCGGTAAAGGCCAGCCACGTCACGGTGCCGACGACGATCAGGGCGGCGATCACGAACTTGATCTGAAATGGGCGATGTTGTGCTTGCGCCATAGGGTCTATTTTACGCGTCAACGCGCACAGGAGGCGGGCCCGATCTGCACCCGCCTTCAGGCGAACACACTCACGCGGAAGCCGGCAGTACCAGGTCGACATCCAGCGTTCGGCGCTCGCGGCTGCTCTCGCGCGCCAGCTCGATCAACCGGGCCACACGCCAGCCATCCTCCGCCGTAACGGGTAACGGCGCGGTACCGCGGATCGCATCGCGTACGCCGGCATAGAAGAGCCGGTAGTCGCCCGGCAGCGTGGGGTAGCTGGAGATCTCGAGCTGCGTGGGTGCGCCGGGGTCGGGCGCGAGGGTCAGGGTGCCCCACGCGGACTCGGGCTCGGCAACCCAGTGCGCGTCGCTCCCAAGCTGCGGTGGATTCCCGCCGCCGCTGACCAGGTAGTCCTCCTGGGGGTCCAGGCCGTACTTGGTAAAGCTTCCCCCGGTGCCATGGACGCGGAAGCGTGGGGCCGGGTCGGCGGCGATCATGGTCGAGCGGCACTCATAGAGCAACGTGGTCCCGTTGGGACGGCCGTACTCCAGCACGATGTCGAAGGCGTCTTCGATCGCACTGCCTTCGCGGTCCGTGCGGACGCTCGCGGTGAGGCGTTGCGGCGGCCCAAACAGCGCCATTGCCTGGTCCATCAGGTGCGGCCCAAGGTCCTGCAGCAGACCATTGCCGTCGCCCGCACTTTCCTTCCAGCTGCCGCCGCGCGGAAGCGGGCGAAAGCGATCCCAATGCGAGATCACCTTCACCAACCTGCCCAGTTTGCCTTCTTTGAACAGCTGTTTCAGGGTGAGAAAATCGCCATCCCAGCGACGGTTCTGGAACGGGGCAAGCACCTTGCCGGCCCCTTTCGCCAGCTCCATCAGATGAAGGATGTCCGCCCCGGTCGGCGCCATGGGCTTGTCGACCACGACGTGCTTGCCGGCCTGCAGCGCCGCTGCCGCCAGCGTGGCGTGGGTCTCGTTGGGCGTGCCCACGACGATCAGATCAATCGCCGGGTCCGCAAAGGCCTCCTCCGCCGAGCGCAGGATGCGGGCATGCGGGTAGGCGCGGCCAGCCTCGTCTCCCTTGCGCTGCACAATCGCGGCGAGTTCGAGACCCGGAACCGCGCTGACAAAGGGGCAATGAAAGACTCGACCGGCGAGGCCGTAGCCGAGGACGGCAACGCGAATGGGTTGGGGCATGCGGGTTCTCCGAGCGGGTTCAGGCCGCCACTGTTTTCAGGGCTGGGTAGAGTTTCTGGAAGCGTCCGTAGGCCTCGGCCATGACGTCCGCGTGTTTGGGTTGAATCGTCTCGGCGGCACGGATGGTGGAAGCGCAGGCGTCTGCCACCGAGGCCCACGCGCCGATCCCGGTCCCGGCAAGCAGCGCCGCGCCAAAGGCGCCGCCTTCCTCCGCCTCCAGCAGCTCAACCGGCATGCCGTACACATCGGCCTGGATCTGCCGCCAGAGCGGACCGCGTGCGCCGCCGCCGCCCAGCCTAATCGTTTCCACAGGGATCCCAAGCTCGGCAAACAGCGTAAAGCTGTCCTTCAGCGAGAAGGCGACGCCCTCCAGCACGGCCCGGATGAAGTGCGCACGGGTGGTCGAAGCCGAGATGCCGACAAACGCGGCGCGGGCGTTTGGATCAAGATGCGGGGTGCGCTCCCCAAACAGGTACGGCGCCCAGAGCAGGCCGTCGCAGCCCGCCGGGATGTCCGCGGCCAGGACGGTCAGGTCGTCGTAGCTGTTGAGCGGCATAAAGGTGTCCCGCAGGTAGCGGAAGGACAATCCCGCGCCGTTGGTGACGCCCATTACGTGCCAGAGGTCCGGGGCCGCGTGGCAGAACGTGTGCAGCCGCCCCTTCGGGTCAAGCGTGGGAGCCGCCGTGGCCGCGAAAACCACACCCGAGGTGCCGATGGTCGCTGAAACCGAGCCCGGGGTCAGAATACCCATGCCAACCGCCCCCGCGCCCTGATCGCCCGCTCCGGCAGCCACCGGCGTACCGGCGACCAGGCCCGTGGCCGCAGCGCCTTCCGCGGAGATGCGCGCGCAGATCTCGGGGCTCTCATACAGCTTCGGCAGCCAGGCCATCGGGATCCCGGCGGCATCGGCCACCTCCTGCGACCAGCGGCGGTGCACCACGTCCAGCAACAGGGTCCCGGAGGCCTCTTGGACGTCCATCGCGTACTCGCCGGTAAGCCGGAAGCGGACGTAATCCTTGGGGCAGAGGACGTGGGCGATCCTCGCGAAGATCGCCGGCTGATGCTCGCGCACCCAGAGCAGTTTGGTGAGCGTGAAGTTGGGCAGCGCGGGATTGGCGACAAGCTCGATCAGCTTTTCGCGGCCAATGGTGTCCGTCAGCCAGTCGCACTGCGGCTGGGTGCGCTGGTCGCACCAGATCAGCGCCGGGCGCAGGACCCGGCCCGCAGCATCGAGCATCACGCAGCCGTGCATCTGGCCGGTGAGGCCGATCGCCTCAATCTTGCTGACGTGCCCCGCCCCGTGCCCAGCTTTGGCTGCGATGGCCAGTACGCCCTGGATGGCCTGGCAGGCGGCGCTCCACCAGTCCTCCGGGTTCTGCTCGGCCCAGCCAACGTGCTCGGAGCGGATCTCCGCGTGTGGGGCGGCGTGCGAGGCAAGTACCGTGCCACTTTGATCGATCAAAACAGCGCGCGTTCCGCCTGTGCCTACGTCCATCCCAAGAAACATCGCGTCCAGCCCTCCAAGGCTTGAATGCCTGAGTGTAAAGACCTCCGGCGATCCTTGTCGCCCACAGCCGAGCCGGCGCGGGAAGGATACTGGCGGAACCCCGGCGGAACTTGGGCGAAGCACCGGCCGATCTTCCACGTCTTTTTTGCATACCGGGAAGGGGGTGCTGCATCGAAAAGAAGAAAAGAAAGGCAACCTGTCGCACTCACGTGGTCGCGGCGGAGCTGTGAGCGATTCGGTAGCATGGGTCCTATGGTCGAAAAAGCAAATTGGTGGCGCCTGAGTCTGGGGGTCGTTTCCCTGACGCTGGCCGCGGGTATAGCGGCGACCGCGCAAACCTCAGGCGCACAGAACGGTGGCAACAACAGTGCTTCCGGAGCCAGCTCGTCGAATAACCTCGGCGCAGTGACGCAGGTGCAGCAGCAGCTTGCGCAGCCTGCCCCGAGCGTGACGTCCGGCAGCGCGACGGACCAAAGTTTCCGCGGCAGCGTGGTGACCGGCAAGGCCACAGCCGGCGTGCTCGCGCTCACCCTGGACGACGCGATCCAGCGCGGTCTGCGCGCCAACCTTGGGCTGGTGCTGCGCAATACCGACATTAAGAGCGCCAACGGGCAACGGTTATCCGAGCTGCAGCAATTGCTGCCGACGGTAACAGCCGGCTCAAACATCACGGTGCAGCAGATCAACCTTGCTGCCTTCGGCTTGAAGTTTCCGGGCTTGAACCCGATCGTCGGGCCGTTTCAGACCATCGACTTTCGCGCCTATCTCACGCAGAATCTGATCAATCTGCAGGCCATCCAGAACTATGTGTCTGCCAAACACAACTTCGCCGCCGCGCAGTTGAGTGCCATCGACGCACGCGACCTGGTGACGCTCACCGTCGGCAACGCGTACCTGCTGTGCGTCGCCGATGCCGCCCGGATCACCGCTGTGCAGGCGCAGCTGGCCAGCTCCAAGCTGTCGCTCGATCAGGCGACCGCGGCGCATGAGGCCGGCACCAGTCCGCGCCTCGACGTGCTGCGTGCGCAGGTGGATTACCAGAACCAGCAGCAGAATCTCATCTCCACGACCAACGGGCTGGAGAAGGACAAGATCGCGCTCGCACGGGTGATCGGCCTGCCGCTCGAGCAGGCCTTCAGCCTTCCTGACACCACCCCCTACGCCTCGCTGGATACGCCGGAAGCTGAAGCCGCCTTCCAGCAGGCGATCAAGGTGCGCAAGGACTTAGCTGCGGACGCGGAGCGGGTCACCGCGGCCAAGGCGGGCCAGAAGGCGGCCTTTGACGAGCAGCTGCCAACCTTGAACGCCACCGGCGACTTCGGGGACTTGGGCGAGACGCCTGGGCACTCGCACGGAACCTACACGGCAACCGGACAGCTCAGCGCCCCGATTCTGCAGATTGCCAAGACACGCGGTGACGAGCAGGTTGCGGCAGCGCAGCGCGATCAGGTGGAAGCGAAGCTGGCGGACGACATTCAGCAAGTCAATGCGGATGTGCGTGACGCCATCCTCGACATCAAGTCCGCCGCCAAGCTGGTGCAGGCGGCACAAAGCAACGTGAACCTGGCCGACGAGGCGCTCCGCGAAGCACAGGAGCGGTTCCATACAGGCATTGCGGATAACTTACCGGTGTCGCAGGCGCTGGCGACGGACCAGCAGGCGAACGACCAATACATTGCGGCGCTGTACCAGCACAACGTGGCCAAGCTGGAGCTGGCTCGTGCGCTGGGCGTGGCGTCAACGAATTACAAGCAATACCTCGGAGGGAAGTAACGGTGGCCGATCAGAACGATCAGGGAACTCAAGGCGGCGGCACGCAGACCGCACAGATCAGCGGGACCGTGCAGATTCAGCAGCCGGCTGCCGGCGAAGGGACAGCCGCGGGCGCTCCGCGGAAGGACGATCCGAAGGTCGTGCCCGAGCCGCCGGCCAAGAAGACCGGCCGCCGCATCATCATCGCCTCCGTCGTGATTCTGCTCATCCTCATCGCGGGCTTCCTCTACTGGCGCTCTACCTTCACCGAGGATACCGACGACGCGCAGGTGGATGGAGACCTCTACCAGGTAAGCGCGCGTGTGGCCGGCCAGGTCACGCAGGTGTTCATCGACGAGAACGAGCCGGTAAAGGCCGGTGACGCCATCGCGGAGGTCGATTCGCGCGACTTCCAGGTGGCACTCGAGCAGGCGCAGGCCGATCTCGCCAATGCCCGCGCGGAGTACGTCCAGGCCAGCTCCAACGTGCCGATCACCAATGTCAGTGTGCGCACCACGGTGACCACCTCCGGCCAGGACGTGCAAAGCAACTCGGCCGGTGTATCGCAGGCGCAGGCCAACGCGCAGGCCATGCAGGCCCGCATTCTGCAGGCCCAGGCCAACGCGCTGAAGGCGCAGACCGATGTGGACCGTTACACACCCCTGGTGGCGCGCGATGTGATCTCCAAGCAGCAGTACGACGCTGCGGTGGCCACCGCAACCGCCGCGCAGGCCCAGGTGGATGAGGCGCAGCGTGACGCCAGCGGCGCGCTCGAGCAGGTGCGGTCCGCGCAGCAGCGTCTCGCTTCCTCGCAGTCGCAGCAGGCGCAGAATCAGCAGAACGCGCCCAAGCAGATCGCCGTGCAGCAGGCCCGTGCACAGGCCGCGCAGGCCATGGTGCAGCAGGCGCAGGCGCGCGTGGATCAGGCCAAGCTAAACCTCGGCTACACCAAGATCGTCGCGCCGGTGGACGGCATTATCAGCCGCAAGAACGTGGCTGTCGGTGACAACCTCAGCGTAGGCCAGTCGCTGCTGACCGTGGTGCCGCTCAATAATCTCTGGGTGACCGCAAACTTCAAGGAAACCCAGCTGCGCGGCGTGCGGCAGGGCCAGGCGGTCGACATCAAGGTCGATGCGCTCGGCGGCCGGCACTTCAAGGGCAAGATCACGCAAATCGGCGGCGCCACCGGGTCGCGCCTCAGCCTGTTTCCACCCGAAAACGCGACCGGCAACTACGTCAAGGTGGTGCAGCGCATCCCCGTACGGATCGACTTCACCAACCTGCAGCAGGACAACGGCGACCACGCCCTGCGGCCAGGCATGTCGGTTGAGCCGGATGTGCACGTAAAGAACTAAGCCTTTTCTTGCAGCAAGCGGCGGCTCTTCGGAGTCGCCGTTTTCCTTTGGTTCCTGCGACGGAACGACGGACAATACATCTACTCGGGTAACGCCCCCAGAAAGGAGTTGTCGATGATGCCGTTTCTACTGCATGTCTTCGTCCATCACGCCTACCTCATTCTGTTTGCCTGGGTGCTGATCGAGCAGGCCGGTGTACCCGTCCCAAGCGTGCCCGTGCTGCTGGCTGCCGGAACCATGAGCGCGGCGCACATCCTGCACATCGAGCTGGTGCTGCCGCTCATCCTGATGGCCTGTATGGCGTCGGATTCGGCGTGGTTCTGGCTGGGCCGCCGCTACGGAACCCGCATCGTGGACCTGCTGTGCAAGATGTCGTTTGAAGCGGCGACGTGCGTGAACCGGACGCAGGGCAGCCTGGGTCGCCGGGGCGCGGTGACGCTGCTGTTTGCAAAGTTCGTGCCTGGGCTGAGCACCATGGCCGCCCCCTTGGCAGGGCAGGCCGGGGTCAGCTATCCCACCTTTCTCAGCTACGACATGGCAGGAACGCTCATCTGGGCAAGCGCGTGGCTCTTTGGCGGCCGCTTTCTTGGCGATCTGATCAAACGCAGCAGCCATCTCTTTGCGCTGCTGGTGCACTCGGCCGTAGCCTTGGTCCTGCTGATGGTCGCCGGTGTCCTCGTTGCCCGCTACATCCGCCGGGTGCGCTTTCTGCGCGAGCTGCGCGGCCTGCGCCTGGAGCCCGCACAACTGCTGGCCATGATCGACGATGCCGAGAAGCGCGGAACGCAGCTGCCCTTCATCGTGGACCTCCGTCATCCGCTCGATGTGCTCTCGGACCCCCTCGTGTTGCCGCATGCCCTGCGCATCGGGCCGGATGAGCTGAAACAGCGCGAGGCGATGATCCCGCGCGACCGCGATATCGTGCTGTACTGCACCTGCCCCAGCGAAGAGACCAGTGCCAAGGTGGCGCTCGATCTGCGCCGTCTCGGCATCCGGCGCGTGCGCCCGCTGCGGGGTGGCCTGCAGGGTTGGCGCGATGCCGGCTATGCGTTGGAGCCTGCCCAGGCTGCATAAGTGTCGCCGTTGTCTTGCAGCCCTGCGCACCGGGAAGGCTTGTGTGAGATCGAAGGCCCGGCGCGTTGGCGTGGCGGCCCGATGTTATTTGCGTCCATGATGGATAGGAGCCGCAACGAGCCCGTACGAATGTGCGTGCTCGGCTCGCTGGTGGTCAGGAGACGAAGTTGGCTTACGACGGGTTGCGCGATTGGCTGCGAGCGATGGAGCGCGCAGGGGAACTGGAGCGAGTTAAGGCGGAGGTATCGCCGATCCTCGAGATGGCGGAGGTTGCGGACCGCGCCTCCAAGAGCGCGCGCGGCACAAAGGATGCCGGCGGACCCGCCCTGCTGTTTGAGAACGTCGCCGGCTACCGGGGCGCGCGCGTGCTGATGAACCAGTTCGGCAGCGAACGCCGCATGAAGCTGGCGCTCGAGGTCGACTCCCTGGACGAAATCGCAGGGCGCATCGAGGCGCTGCTGCATCCGGTCTCGCCCACCACCGTCATGGACAAGCTGAAAATGCTGCCCATGCTCGCCGAGGTCGGGTCGTTCTTTCCCAAACGCA
>CAXTFS010000058.1:0-6090 GCA_964243395.1 uncultured Acidobacteriaceae bacterium
CCTGATGAAGGCGGATGGCGGGCTGCCGGTGAACGTGCGCGTGATTGTAGAGGGAGAGGAAGAAGTTGGCGGCGAGGGCATTGCCACGTTTGTGCGTGAGCACGGCGAGCAGCTGAAGGCCGACTGTGCCCTGGTTTCGGACACGGAGATGTTTGCGCCGGATCTGCCGACATTGTGTGTAGGGCTGCGCGGCATGATCTACACGGAGCTGGAGGTGCGCGGGGCGGCGACGGATCTGCACTCGGGCATGTACGGCGGCGCGGCACCGAACCCGTTTGTGGCCCTGGCGCAGATCATTGCGGGGATCAAGCGGACCGATGGACGGATCGCGATCCCGGGGTTCTACGACGGCATTGAGGAGCCGACCAGGGCGGAGCTGGAGGCGTGGCGGTCGTTGCCGTTCGACGAGGAGGAGTATCGCCGGCACGAGGTGGGGTCGCCGGAGCTGACGGGCGAGCCGATGTTCTCGGTGCTCGAGCGGACGTGGTCACGGCCGACGATGGATGTGCACGGGATGCCGGGTGGCTTTATCGGGGCCGGCGCGAAGACCGTCATTCCGGCCAAGGCGATGGCGAAGATCAGCTTCCGGCTGGTGCCGGGGATGAAGCCCGAGACGGTGTTTGCGCAGTACAAGGCGTTTGTGGAAGAGATCGTCCCGGCGGGCGTGACGGTCGAGGTGCGACTGATTCACTCGGGCGAGCCGATTGTGGTCTCGACCGACAACGCCTATGTGCGCGCGGCGACCGCGGCGATGGCGGAGGTGTTTGGCAAGGAGACGGTGTTTGTGCGCGGCGGTGGGTCGATCCCGATCGTGGGCGACTTTGTGCGGGAGCTGGGCATTCCGACGGTGCTGATGGGCTTTGGGCTGCCGGACGACAACCTGCATGCGCCGAATGAGAAGTTCAACCTGAGCAATTTCCACCGCGGAATTGAGTCGATCGTGCGGTTTCTGGGGCTCGTGGGTGCGGGTGCTTGAGTTTGTCTAAGGCGAAGCTGCCGCTGCCGGTGCATGGCTTTGTGCTGGCCGGTGGCAAGAGCTCGCGCATGGGGCGGGACAAGGCCTTGTTGCCCTTCCGCGGCCGCCCCATGGTGGAGATCGCGGTGGAGAAGCTGCGGAGCTTCTGCGCGGCGGTCTCGGTAGCGGGAAACCGTGAGGATCTGGCTGGGTTTGCGCCGGTGGTGCGCGAGACGCGAGTGGATGCCGGGCCGGTAGCGGGGATCGAGGCGGGGGTGAAGGCCTGCCGGGAGCCCTGGGCGCTGTTCATGCCGGTGGATGTTCCGCTGGTGCCCGCCCGCTTTCTACGAACGTGGGTTGAAGAGGCTCTGTCGCGTGCGGGAGCAGGCTGCGGAATGAGCTCGCTCTTGCTAAGCAACCGGGAGCAGCCAGCATTTTGCCTGATACGACGCGAGTATGACCAAGTGGTGAATCAAATCGTTCGTGATGGAGAACGAAAGATCCGCAACTTACTAGGGGCGCTGGAGCAGGACGGAACTGCCGGATGGATGTGGTTGGGTGATGCTGAGGAGATTGCTCGTGATCTGTTGGATCCGGAGTATCCCGACCTGCAGCTCACGAACTGGTTTGCAAATGTGAATACTCCGGATGAACTGTTGGAGACGGAAGTTGGGTGTGGGCCTGCATAGGGGTTCCAGTCCACGCCAAAGGCGCTTCGTGCAATGGAGTTGTGGGTCGACATCAACTACGCTGCGTGTCCGGGAGGCTGACTGGGGGAGAGGAGGACTTGATGGCGGAAGTGAACGACTCAGGGCTGCCGGTGGCTGCGGAGGAGAAGGAGCCGCATGCTCTGGAGCTGGTTCACCGCGAGGGACACGCAGGCGAACTGGTGCCGACGACCAGCGCGGACCGGGACTCGCTGACGGCGGAGGTTTCGCCGGATGTGGTGGGCGCAGTTGGCGAATTTTTGGAGCAGGCGGCGCAGCACAATGAGCAGGAGGCCGAAGCGGCCGCGGATGAGTCGTTGTTCCAGGCGAGTGCCGGGCTAGCGGCGGCGGAATACGCTTCTCCCGCTGGGCCGTATATCGCGTTTGAACATGTGTACAAGAGCTTTGGCGACTTTGTGGTGCTCCAGGACGTGAGCTTCTTCGTTCATCCCGGCGAGACGCTGTGCATCCTGGGGCGCAGCGGTGTGGGCAAGTCGGTGTCGTTGCAGATCCTGATGGGCTTTCTGAAGCCGGATCGGGGCACGGTGATGGTCGCCGGGCAGAACATCGCCGGATGCACCGAGCGCGAGATGCAGGACGTTCGCCGCAAGGTCACGATGGTGTTCCAAAACGGGGCGCTGTTTGACTCGATCACCGTGGGAGAAAACGTGGCGTTTCCCTTGCGCGAGCGCGGTGACATGCAGGAGGACCAGATGATGCAGGTGGTCAAGGGCCTGCTGGAGATGGTCGGCGTCGCCGGCATGGAGAACCTGCTGCCCAGCGATCTTTCCACGGGCATGAAGCGTTCCGTGGCGATCGCGCGGGCGCTGGCGGCGCAGCCAGCGGCGGTGTTGTACGACGAGCCGACAACCATGGTGGATCCGCTGATGGCGCATCTGTTGGGCGACCTGATTCAGCGGCTCAAGGCGCAGCTGCACCTGACCAGCATTGTGGTGACGCATGACATGCGGCTGGCGGAAAAGCTGGCCGACCGTGTGCTGTTTCTGCACGAGGGCACCGCGCGCTTCTTTGGCACGCCCGAGGAGATGCGGGCAACGGACGACCCGGTCCTGAAGGAGTTTCTGGAGCTCGATGCGCTGGTGTTGCCGCTGTGAAGCGCAGCATGCCTTGTGCGCTTGAGGAAAACGAGCGGTGTGCGGTTGGGGTGTTAAATTAGTAACCAATTGATGCGGGACTGACTCAGCCCTGTGCACCTACGTTGCTGTCCCTGCAAATTCCTTCGTACGTAGCCCTGCCTTGGGCCCCCATCTATGCCGGCACCCGACTTTCTTGAACAAGTCGTAGTTCCCCAACGGGCACGTCGGGGGGAAGAGGCCTCCGGGCGCTCCGTACGGAGCAGGCCCTCAGTCTCCAGCATGGTCTGGGCCGCGCTGGACATCCTGACGGCGCTGCTAGCCGGGCTGATTGCCTTCCGTATCCGCACCGAAGGCGAGCCCTACCCGGGCCAGGGCATCCTGGTACACCTCCTGCACGCGGCACCGTTTCGATCGCTAATGCTGCTGCTGGTCTTTGGCGTGTACCTGGTGCTGGTCTCCAGGATCTTCGGTCTGTACCGCCCCACGGACAGCTTCAGCGGCCTGCATGAGCAGCGCATGACGGTGCAGGCGGCGCTGACCTCCGGCCTGCTGTTGTGCGGCACGCTCTACCTCGTGCGTGGGTATGCCATCTCGCGCATCGTGGTTGTGCTGACGATGTTGATCACGCTGCTGATGCTGATGGCGCGGCGGGCGCTGTGGCGCAAGATGCGGCAACGGCGGTTTCTGCTGGGGCTGGAGGTGCGCAATGTGCTGATCGTGGGTGACGGCCGCGTGGGCCATGCGCTGCGCAACCACCTGGAAGCTCTGCCGCACATGGGCTTTCGGTTTAAAGGCTTCATTTCGCTGGGCAGGGAACGCGAACGCGAGAACCCGCATGTGGTTGGCGACCTCCGCAACTGCGTCGCCGTGGCCCGGTCACTGTTTGTGGACGAGATCTACTTTTCGACCCCGGCGGACAAGCAGATCGTCATCAGTGTGGTCGAAGAGGCGCGCGCGCTGGGCATGGAGGTGCGTGTTGTGCCCGATCTCTACGATGGCCTGGCCTGGAACGCACCGGTAGAGTTCATTGGGCAGTTTCCGACGATCCCGCTGCACCGGCGCGAGTTTCCCCGCAGCGCGTTTGTGCTGAAGCGCGGGCTGGACATCGTGCTGGCCTTGCTGGCGCTGCTGGTGGCCTCGCCCATCATGCTGGTCATCGCGATCATGGTGCGGATGGATTCACGGGGGCCGGTGTTCTACCGGGCAGAGCGGCTGGGGCGCAAGGGCCGCGGCTTCCGCTGCTACAAGTTCCGCACCATGGTGCCGGACGCGGACCGGTTGAAGGCTGACCTTGCGCACCTGAACCAGCGCGACAATGTGCTGTTCAAGCTGGAGAACGACCCGCGCATCACCAAGATTGGCGCCAAGCTGCGCAAGTACTCGCTGGATGAACTGCCGCAGTTCTTCAACGTGCTGCGGGGCGATATGAGCCTGGTGGGGCCGCGGCCGCCACTGGCCTCCGAGGTAGAAAAGTATGACCTGGCGCATCTGCGCCGATTGGATGTGCTGCCCGGTATCACAGGGTTGTGGCAGATCGAGGCGCGGCAGGACCCATCATTTGACAGCTACATCTCGCTCGATACGGCGTATGTCGAGAACTGGAACTTGATGCTGGATCTGCGCATTCTGGCGCGTACGGTGGGCGTGGTGTTGGGCGGAACTGGGGCCTGAGCCTGCCGGCGGACGCTTGTTTCGGCGCGGGTGGTTTGATGGTTGGCAAAAGCAGATCCCTTCGCTGCGCTGCGGGATGACAAACAGACGTTGCAGAAATGTGAACAATTTGTGCTGCAGGGTGGCATGGCGCGGCAGGGAGCGTTATGGGTGAGCGGGTAGAATCGGCCTGTGCGCATTGCTTTGGCCCAGATCAATCCCACGGTCGGCGACTTTTCGGGCAATCTCGAAAAGATCAGGGTTGGAGTCGAACGGGGTGCGGACGCGGGCGTCGATCTGGTGATCTTTCCGGAGATGGCGACCTCGGGCTATCCGCCGGCAGACCTGCTGGACAAGGAAGTGTTTGTGCGGCGTGCCGAGGAGACGCTCGGACGCATCGCGGAGCTCACGCGTGGGGCCGGCCGTCCGTCCGTGTTGTGCGGTTCGCCCGTGCGCTGCGAAGGGGCCGGGCAGAAACCTGTGCGCAACGTGGCGGCCCTGCTGTGCGATGGTGAACTGCGGTTCGCCCAGCAGAAGACGCTGCTGCCGTTCTACGACGTCTTCGATGAGCAGCGCTACTTTGAGCCGGCGCATGAGCGATCGCTGGCGCTGGTCGACACAAAGGCCGGCAAGCAGCCGGTGGCGATCACGGTATGCGAGGACGCCTGGAACGACAAGATGTTCTGGCCGCGGCAGAACTACCCCATCGATCCCGTGGAAGAGTTGATGCGGCAATGGGCCACGCTGCCGCAGACGATGAGCGGGGCGCGCCTGATCCTGAATATCTCGGCGTCCCCGTACTGGCATGGCAAGTCGGAGACGCGGCGCAGGATGATCGGGGCGCTGGCACGGCGGCATCGCGCGACGGTGGTGATGGTGAACCAGGTGGGCGCGAACGACAGCCTGATCTTTGATGGCGATTCATTTGCGATGAACCCGGCCGGTGAGGTGATCGCGCAGGCGGGCTCGTTCCGCGAGGATTTTGTGGTGGTCGACACCCAAACAGCGCAGCCAGTCCCGGTGGGGGAGGCAGGCGCTTCGGACGTGGAGAAGAGGTGGTCGGCGCTGGTGCTGGGTACGCGGGATTACGTGCACAAGTGCGGCTTCACGAAGGCGCTGGTTGGGCTGAGTGGGGGCATCGATTCGGCGCTGGTCGCGGCCATCGCGGTGGAAGCCCTGGGTGCGGCGAACGTGCAGGGCATCGGCATGCCGAGCGAGTTTTCCTCCAGCGGATCGCTGACCGACGCCGAACAACTTGCTAAGAACCTGGGAATCCCGTTCTCGATTCTGCCTATCCGCGAGATCTATGACGGCTTTACGCACCGGTTGGAGCCGTTTTTTGCGGGGACGCCCTTTGGGCTGGCGGAAGAGAATGTGCAGCCGCGCATCCGCGGCACACTGCTGATGGCGGTCTCAAACAAGACGGGCGCGCTGGTGCTGACGACCGGCAACAAGAGCGAAATGGCCACGGGGTACTGTACGCTGTACGGCGACATGGTGGGCGCGCTGGCGGTGATCGGCGACCTGTACAAGACCGAGGTGTATGCGCTGAGCCGGTGGTTGAATCGCGAGCGCGAGGTCATTCCGTCCGACACCATCACGAAGCCGCCTTCGGCGGAGCTGCGGCCCGGGCAGAAGGATACGGATTCGCTGCCGGACTATGAGGTGCTCGATCCCATGC
>CAXTFS010000058.1:6100-13870 GCA_964243395.1 uncultured Acidobacteriaceae bacterium
ATCCCATGCTGCGGGCGTATATCGAGGAGTACCAGTCAGCCGAGGAGATCGCAGCAACGCAGGGCGTGGATGCGGCGCTGGTTCGCAAAGTGATTCGGCTCGTGGAGATTGCGGAGTACAAGCGGCAGCAGGCGGCACCGGTGCTGAAGGTTTCGAAGAAGGCGTTTGGGATGGGCCGGCGGTTTCCGATCGCGGCCCGGCGCGAGACATAGGCGCTCGGATCCAGGCGCGAGACATAGCTTTTGTATCGCCGGAAGACCCGGCAAGGAGATGTTCGTGAACAAAGTGATGTTGGGCCTCGCCGCGCTGTGTGCGGTTGCAGGGATGACGGGGAATGCGGGCGCACAGACGCTCCCCGCAACCCCGACGACGAAGCCGGGGACGCCGGCCGATCCGGCGCTGGTGCCGCGCACCGGCGCGACCGCCGCGCAGGGTGCAGGGGCAGGGGGCGGGGGCGCAGCGACGACCACCGCGGCACCGGCCTTTCCGCCGGTCGACCCCAAGAACTTCACGGCCGCGAGTCCGAGCGTGGAGACGGTAAACAGCTTTCTGCATGCGCTCTGGGGCTTCGACGTGAACCGCGCGTGGAGCGTCGCAGCGATCCAGCCGACCATTGCTCCGGGTGTGGTTCGCGTGCAGGTGCTGGTGGCGGAGAAGAACCAGGCCGGCCGTATCGGGCAGACCACGATGTACATCACGCCGGATGGCAAGCACACCATCGCCGGCGAGGTGATCGACTTTGGCGCCAAACCGTTCGCGGAGAACCGCGCGACAGTGCTGGCGCGAGCTGATGGGCCGGTGCGCGGCACAGCGGCCAAGGACCTGGAGATCGCGGCTTTTGTAGACCTGGGCAATCCAGCCAGCAAGGCCGCGCAGACGATCATGGACCAGATCGCGCAGGACATTCCCCAGGCGCACCTGGTGTACATGGCGCTGCCGCTGTCGGGCCATCCGGCGTCGTTTCTGGCAGCGGCTGTCGGTGGGTGCGTGCGGCAGGCCAAGGGCGATCCGGGTTTCTTTACCTACATCCAGAAGGTGTTTGACACCCAGGCCGATCTGACCGCGGAGAAGTCGGACGCGACGCTGCGTGCGGCGGTCACAGCAGCCGGCGGCGACCCGGCGGCTGCCCTGACGTGCGCAAACTCGGCTGCGGCGCAGGGTGCGGTTAATGCCTCCGTCAAGCTCGCTACCGATCTGGGCATTTACCAGGCGCCGGTGTTGGTGGTGAACGGGCGCATTCTGCCCGTCGCGCAGGTGCCGTATGAGGCGCTGAAGCGGGTAATTGTATTTCAGGGATCGCTGGACGGTCTGGCCGTGCAGGCTCAACCGTCCTTAAAGACGTTGAAGTAAGTCTGGCGGGTACGGGACAGCGGCGAGTGCTTCGAGTGGCGCTCGCCGCGTCTTGTGGCTGTTTGCCCAGCTGACGAGCCTTTTTGCCGCCGAACGAGCCTGGGATGGCCGGATGTCCGTGAACGCTGGTAGGCTTGGGGCGGCGGGGGTACAGATCGCGAGCCTCCAGGGCGTGACGCTGAGCGGAATACGCCGTCAACGTGCGATAACACCGCAGCATGGACATTTTTCTCCTCATCGTCGTCGTGACCGCTGGGGGGATCGCCCTCTTTGTGGGCTACCGGATCGGGCTCAAAGATGGTTTTCGCGGCGGTGCGCAGTACGGCCAGTGGGCTGAGCGCGAGCGCCTGGCGCAGGTGGAGCGCTTTCGTCTGGCACGGCCAGTGGGAGAGCAAAATCTTCTGCCCGAGCAGCAGGAGTCCGGCGGTGAGCGGCTGCTGCTCGACCTCGACGCCGATGCCGGTCCCCAGGAACATTACCGCCCGGACTACCGGGATGAAGCGCAGCCGGAGTAGCGCACCTTCGCTACAGCCAGCCCCTACAGCCACCCCCTAGTGCCACCCTCTACAGCCACCCCTTAGTGCGCGCCAACCGTGCGGCTTCGGTGCGGTTGTGGGCGCCGAGCTTGGAGATGGCCTCAGACAGGTAATTCCGCACCGTGCCTTCGCTGAGCCGCAGGCCGGCCGCCATGTCTGCCGTGCTTTCACCTTCCCCGGCACGCCGCAGGATCTCGCGTTCGCGGTCGCTCAGGGGATCGGGATCGGCGCTCCACGCCTCTTCGGCCAGACCCGGGTCGACCACGCGCAGGCCCAGGTGGACACGGCGTAACGCCTCGGCTAACTCTGCCGACGGACGATCTTTGAGCAGATACCCATGGGCGCCGGCCTCCATGGCGCGGCGCAGATAGCCGGGCCGCGCGAACGTGGTGAGAATCACGACGCGGGTCTCCGGGTAGAGCTCGCGAACGCGCGCGGCAACATCCAGACCCGTCCGTTTCGGCATCTCGATATCGGTGACGAGCACGCCGGGGCGGTGCTGGGCGACGGCTCGCAGCGCCTCTTCGCCGTCGCTCGCGGTGGCGACCACTTCGATGTCGGGCTCGATGCCCAGGAGCACGGCGAGGGCACCGCGCACCATCCCCTGATCTTCCGCCAGCACGACACGGATCGGTTTCCGATCCAGGGGAGTGGACCTCGCGTCAGGCGTAAGGGCCGCGTTCGGGCCGGGGCTCACGCCTGCACCAGGCCGCTCTCCGCTGGTACCAGGCCGCTCTCCGCTGGCACCAGGAACGGAGAAGCTGCCGTGCCGTTGCCTGCGGCTGCGGTCTGCGTGCCGGGACTGCTCTGGGGGAGGGGAAGCGCCGCCACGATGCGGGTGCCGCCGCCGGGGACAGCCTCGCGCAGCAGCGTTCCACCGCACGTGGCGAGACGTTCCCGCATGCCGCGCAGGCCGTTGCCTTCGGGGCCAGTCCCGCCGTTCCCATTGTCCTCGAGCGCGAACCGAAGATGGTGGCCGTCACGGCGAAGTTCGAGCCGGCAGGCTGTGGCATCGGCGTGCCGGATCACGTTGGTGACCGCCTCGCGCAGGACGAGGCAAAGCACGCCCGTTTCCTTGTCTGCAAGCGCGACGCTTTCGAGGTCGGTGGTGAGTTGCACGCCGGCACTCGCAAGCGTTCGTCGTGCGGCAAACACCTCTGAGGAAAGCCCCTCGGCGCGGTAGCCGGAGACGGCCTCACGGACCTCCGCGAGTGCTTTGCGAGCGGTGATCTCGATCTCCGCGATCTCGCGATGGGCGCGCTCCGGATCGAGGGTGAAGAGACGGTTGGCGACATCGCTCTTGAGCGTGATGACCGTCAGGGTGTGCCCCAGCAGATCGTGCAGATCGCGCGCGATGCGTTCGCGCTCAGCGACCTGCGCGAGATGTTCAATCTCCTGATTGGCGCGTTCCAACTGCTCGCTGGCCAGCATGTGGCGCGCGTATGCGAAGTTGCTCAGCCCGATGGCGAACATGTAGAAGATGACGTTCTGCGCAACGGCGGGATGGGCGCCGATCAGCTTCAGCTCTGTGTAGCACCCTGCAGCGGCCAGGACCTCAAGAAGAGCGAACTGCCGGAGCGCGACCGAAAGCTTGGGCTGACGGAGAAAAAAGACGCTCATCACGACCGGAAAGACGAACTCTCCCGCGGCGTTGACGGCAAAGGGAACATAGACGTACCCAATGACGAAGAGCACGGCCAGCCAGAACTTTGGGTGGCGCTCGTTTTCCCAAAAAACCCGGATAAAGGCGAGAAGAAACACCGCGTAGAAGAGCGCAAAGGAAGCCCAGTGGCCCTGCGGTCCCCAACGCAGCTTGTCCGTGACCCAGAAGATCGTGAACAGCAGCGGAGGCCAGCGAAACAGCCAGGGATGCTGCTCATGGAACGCCGTCTTCATGGGGGTGCAGGCGGAGAAGGCACTTTCGCTCTTGCCCCGCGCCGTCGTTCCCCCGGGCGTTTCCGCGGCGGTGTCCAGTCCGTTGCGCATCGTGCCTTCCATCATGCCGCGAAGTGCGCGGAAAGCGAAGGGTAAAGCGTCATCGCCGGGGGGTGACACCTGTCATATGACATCCATCACCCCACGACGCTGACTTCAGGCACTGCCATCCTCCTGCCGCAAAACGCACCATGGCTCTAGTGCATCGCGACTGCGACGCATAAGGAGCGATCATGACGACACAACGCGCCACCCTGAAGACAAGCCTGGCCCTGCTGAGCGTGCTGGCTGCGAGGACGATGCCCGCGCAGGCCTGTCACGAAAACACAAGCAGCCTGACGGGTCAGGTGCTGGACGCCACGGGCGCCGTTGTGGTGGATGCCACCGTGACCCTCGCCGCCACCGGTAAGGCGTTCCCCACCGACCGTGAAGGGCGCTTCTCCACCGACTGTCTCGCGGCAGGAAGCTATGACGCAACAATCGATTCCCCCAGCTTTGAGCCCGTGACCCGATCGCTGGTCCTGGGGCCGGGCAGCCACCCGTTCACGGTCCGTCTGCAGCCGCGCACGGTGCAGACCGAGGTGAATGCGGCCGTGGCGGATGCCGGGGTGTCGGGCGAGGATGTGGCCGGATCGCGCACGCTCGAGAAGAGCGATATCGCGCAGCTTGCGGATGATCCGGACGAGTTTGCGCGGCAGCTGCAGGTGCTGGCAGCGGCTGCAGGCGGCGCACCCGGTCAGGCCATTGTGACCGTGGATGGATTTCAGAACAGCGGGCAGATCCCGCCCAAGTCGTCGATCGCGTTTATCCGGATCAACCCCGACCTGTTCTCTGCGGAGTATGCACGGCCTCCTTACCAGGGTGGGCGCATCGAGATCTATACCAAGCCCGGGCAGTCGAGCCTGCATGGCGCTCTGTTCACGACCCAGAGCGGGCAGTACGTCAACGCCAAGGACCCGTTTTCGCCAACGCGTGCCGCTCTCGGCAAGCAGCGCTACGGCGGTGAGCTGAGCGGACCGATCGTCAAGAACCGGAGCGACTTTGCGTTGGCTCTGGAGCACCGCCAGATCGATCAGTTTGCCGTGGTGGATGCGGTGACGCTGGACAGCGCCGGGAATCAGCAGCCGGTGATTGCAAATGTCGCGGCCCCGCAATCGTTGTGGGAGGCGAGTGCGCGCTTTGGTCTGCTGTTGACCCCGAAGAACAACCTTACGGCTACCTACACGGCCAACCTGAGCAACCTGGTCAACCAGGGCGTGGGCGGGTCGGTGCTGGCCGAGGCGGGCTACGGCAGCCTGCAGTCCGAGCACGTGCTCAAGGTCTCCAACCTGGAGACAATTTCGTCCACGCTCATCCATGAGACACGGCTGGGCTACACGTGGCGCTACCTTACCGACGCGCCGAATTCGACTGCGCCTTCGCTCGCGGTGGCGGGTGCGTTTACGGGCGGTGGGGCCACCACGGGCCGGCTCCAATCGCACGAACGTGATCTTGAGTTCGACGATGACCTGCTCTATACCCACGGCAAACACAGCCTGAAAGGGGGGCTGGAGCTGCTGGACGCCTCCCTGCACAACACGTCTCCGGTGGGCTTCAACGGCACGTACCTCTTCGGCGGCGGCGAGGCACCGTCGCTCGACGGTTCGGGAACCACCACCACGATCACTGGCCTGGAGCAGTACCGTCGTGCGCTGCTGAGTCTGCCGGGCGGCACACCCACGCAATTCAATGCGACCACGGGTATGGCTGCGGTGTCGCTGAACCAGCTGCAGGCCGTGCTGTACCTGCAGGATCAATGGAAGTTTCGCCCTCGCCTGCAGTTCTCGATGGGCGTGCGCTGGGCGATGCAGAACGCGCCGGTCACGGTGGGCAATGTGGGTCCGCGGCTTGGCGTGGCGTGGTCGCCCGATCGCAAGCAGAAGACCGTCTTCCATGCGCGCACAGGTCTGTTCTTCGGCACAGTGGACGCGCAGACCACGCTGGCGGCCCACCAGCTGAACGGGACCATCCAGCGCGAGCTGCAGATCAACAATCCGGCGTACAGCGCGCCGCTGACGACGGGCACCTCGACGATCACCACACTGCGTGCACCGCTGCCCAACCTGACGCAGACGCCTTCGCTGCAATCGCACCTTGGCGTGGAGCATGATTTTCCGCATCACTGGCACGCCCAGGCGAACTTCTATCTTGTGCATGCCTGGGACCTCATCCGCTCGCGCAACATCAACTCGCCGTTCGATGGATCCCCCAGCGGACCACGCCCGATCGAGCCGGATACGAACCTGTACCAGTTCCAGCAGACCGGGCATCTAGGCGGCAACGTATTGTTCGCCGGTGTGGATCAGCACAGCCTGAAGCACCTGCAGATCTTTGCCGGCTACATCCGCATGGACCTGCGCGGCAACGCCGACAGCGCAACGCTGTTCCCGCAGAACAGCCTCTCCGACGCGGGGGAGGTCGCGCGCCCGACGTGGGAGGCCACGCACCAGCTGATTGCCTTCTCGAACGTGGTGCTGCCGCACAAGGTGAACCTGTCGACCCAGTTCAATGCCGCTTCGGGCTTGCCCTACGACGTGACCACCGGCTTTGACAACAATGGCGACGGCGTCTTCAACGACCGGCCGGTGTTCAGCACAGGCGATGAAACGCGGATCTATCCAACCCGCTTCGGTTCCCTGTCGCCGGTGGGAGCGGGCGAGGCGATCGGCCGCAATGCGGGCACACTGCCGTGGAACGTGCACCTCGACGCCAACCTGAGCCGCAGCTTCACCCTGCCGCACAAGGCAGGCAAAGAGGGGAAGAGCCTTGCGGTCAACATCCGCTCGACCAACCTGCTGAACCACACCAATGTGACGGCGGTCGGTGGCGTGCTGGGCTCGCCACAGTTTGCCCAACCCTACCTGGCCGATCCGGGCCGCCGCGTCGAGGGGGGCTTGCGCTGGAGCTTCTAGTCAGCCGCGCTTCTCCTAAACAGATCCCCTAAACAGATCCCCCTAAACAGATCCCCTTCAAGAATCCCAGACGACCCATTCAGGAGAGACACCATGAACCGCATAGCCACCACCACCGTTTTCGCCCTCGCCAGCATGCTTTCGGCAACCGGCCTCATGCACGCGCAAGCAGCGCCTGCGGCGCAAGCGGCTCCAGCAGCGCCTGCGGGTCCGGCAGCGGTCGCTCCGCCGGTGCTTCCGTTCCTCGCGACCTACCGCTACTGGCCGGTGCAGTTTGTGCAGTGGGTCGGGACGGAGTTGCCGTACACGATGATCGAGCTCGACGTGGACCCGGGTGCCGGCAAGGGTCATCCGCTGCTGTACGTCACGCTGACCGAGCGCGCGACGGGCAAGCGGATCCATTACACCGACAACGACGCCTTGCTGGCCGCAGCCAAGGGCTCCGGCGAGGAGGCGCATAAGACAGCCATCGCCTATGAGCCCGCGGACACGGAAGCGGTCGGCAGTATCTCCACCGTGCGCTTTGCGATGGCGGATGGCAAGCCGCTGCAGTGGCGCTTTGTGCAGGGCTCGGACATCTCCGAGCAGGGCAGCGGCCTGAACCCGGTGCCCGAATCGAAGTTCCCGATCTTTATCTACCGCGAACAGGCTGCGGTTGCCGGCGAGGGCACAGCGCTGCAGGTAGGGGACACGGTGAGCACGGCCTCGGTGTGGACGGAGATCAGCCAGCCACCGTACTTTGTGGCCTACCGTGGCGCCGAGTCGCAGAGCGCGCACACGCTCATCTT
Organism: uncultured Acidobacteriaceae bacterium; assembly: GCA_964243395.1. GTDB lineage: Bacteria > Acidobacteriota > Terriglobia > Terriglobales > Acidobacteriaceae > Granulicella. Next base: position 13,661 of record CAXTFS010000058.1, read on the forward strand.
TACGCCCGGCAAACAGACGTGGAGCGTGACCGCAGCGCCCACAGCCTTGACCGCCGGTGCGGCTTGGGAACTCGATGAGGCGGGTGGCGATCACCGCTCCGTGCACATCGATAGGGTCGATGGAGCGCAGCTGACGCTGACCGCCACAGACCGCTTTATGCCCGGCGTGCGTTGCACCTACGACGCGATGCGCACAGGGGATACCTGGAC
>CAXTFS010000059.1:0-13817 GCA_964243395.1 uncultured Acidobacteriaceae bacterium
TGCTGTAGAAGCCTTTTTCCGCGAGGGTGATCGACGCGTTCCAGAGCGCGAGCGCCGTCAGCAGAAGGCACAGTATGACCGAAATCCAGCTGAGCCCGTAGTAGATGTTGGTCACCGGGACGCCTTCCAGGCGGTCGCGTACGCTTTTCTGCACCGACACCGCCGAAAACAGCCCATACATCAGCAGCGTGAACAGGAAGCCCTTGGTGTTGAGCGGCATCTCGGCGTTCCAGAGGCCGATCGAGAACGTCAGTGCGCCGAGAAAGAGGGCCGTCCAGGAGGCTCCGACAAAGGCAGGCGACGGCTTACGGTAGGGCTGCATGCGGGGCTCCGGGAGCGCGGGGTCGAAGGCGTTCGCCTCCGTGGGCAACATGCTATCGCGAAAGGGGCGTGGCGCAGCATACAGCGAAGGCCCTCGTCGGGCTGAAGGGGCGGTGAGATCGCCCGGGCAAAGCCGTACGGGCAAACACGCGCATCCATGCTGGTGAGGAGCCACGGAATGAATCGAAGGCAATTCAGCGTAGCGCTGGCCGCCCTGGGCCTGAGCGGCGACAGCGGCGCGCAAGGCAAGCCGGACGTGGAGCGGCTGCAACTGTCGCGCAATGGATGGATGCCCAACAACGAGCACCTGCCGGTCCTGATCTACCGCCGCGCCTTTCCGCTGGCCGGTGACGTTGCCGGGCGCATGGAGCGCAGCTTCGAGGCGAACGCGTGGCCGGCGCAGTGGCGCAACGGCGTGTACGACTTTCACCACTACCACTCCACCGCGCACGAGGTGCTGGGATTTGCCGGCGGGCGTGCCACACTGATGCTGGGCGGCGAAGGCGGCCATGCGACGGTCGTTGAGGCCGGGGACGTGCTGGTGCTGCCCACCGGCACAGGGCACTGCCGGCTAAAGGCGGACGCGGACTTCCTGGTCATCGGCGCCTATCCTGCAGAGCAGCACTGGGACATCTGTCGCGCGGCGCCGAACCGTGCGGCAGCCGAGCGAATGCGGACGCTGCGCTTTCCCGCAAGCGACCCCGTGGGCGGAAACGCCGGCGAGCTGGTGAGGGCGTGGCACGGCTGACCTGACTGCCGGCCAAGAAAGCGGCCAGGCTTACAGGATGTACCGGCTCAGGTCCTGGTTCTGCACGATGGACGCCACCTGTGCCTGCACATAGGCGCGATCGACGGTGAGCTTGTACGTGCCACTGCCTTCAGCCACTGGTGTCAGGATGGGGAGCGGCGACGATGCGCCCTCGGCCGCTGGAGGCGAGGTTGGTAGAGGGGTTCCTTCCTTGGCAGCCTTTACCAGGTCGGGTGCCTGGAAGCTGATCTCGTCCAGCACGCGTTCCATGATGGTGTGCAGGCGGCGGGCGCCGATGTTTTCCGTGGTCTCGTTGACCTCAAAGGCGAAGCGCGCCATCTCGGAGAGGGCGTCCGGCGTGAAGTCCAGCGTGAGTCCTTCGGTCTCCAGCAGCGCGACAGACTGCTTCACGATGGAGGCGCGTGGTTCGGTGAGGATGCGCAGAAAATCGTCCACGGTCAGGGGCTTCAACTCGACACGGATGGGAAAGCGTCCCTGCAGTTCGGGGATCAGGTCGCTCGGTTTGGAGACGTGGAAGGCGCCGGCCGCGATGAACAGGATGTGGTCGGTCGCGACGAAGCCGTACTTGGTGTTGACGGTGGTGCCTTCGACGATGGGCAGGATGTCGCGCTGCACGCCTTCACGGCTGATGTCCGGGCCGTGGCCACCTTCGCGTCCGGCGATCTTGTCGATCTCATCGAGAAAGACGATGCCGGAGTCTTCAACGCGCTCCACGGCGGTCCGCGTGATGGAATCCATGTCGAGCAGGCGCGCCTCCTCCTCCTGCACGAGGTAGTCGAACGCATCGGCGACCTTCATGGGACGGCGCCGGGTGCGGCCGCCGAGCATGCCCTGCAGCATCTCCTTAATGCCGCTGGAATCGTTTTCGTCCGAGCCGTTGGGGCCGTTGTTGGAGATCACTTCGATCGTGGGCTGCGCGCGGTCGCGGGTGTCGAGCTCCACCATGCGGTCGTCCAGGCGGCCCTCGCGAAACTGCTGCCGCAGACGCTCCCGGGCCTGCTCGAGATCGCGGGTCTTGCCGGCATCGTCCTTGGTCAGCACGACCAGGTTCACGGGCTCGCCGGTGGGCGTCAGTGATTCTGGGCTGACGTGATCCCGGGACGGCACCACCTCGATCGTGCCGGAGGGCAGTGGATCATCGGGGCGCGGGCGGTTGTCGACGGCGGGTGCGGCAGGATTGCCCTGCGTGAGCAGCATCTCGAGCAGGCGATCCTCGGCGGCGCCCTCGGCGCGGTCTTCGATCTCTTCCAGCTTCTCTTCGCGCACCTCGTCGATCGCGGTTTCCACCAGGTCGCGAACCATGCTTTCGACGTCGCGGCCCACATAGCCGACCTCGGTGAACTTGGAGGCTTCTACCTTGAGGAACGGTGACTTGGTCAGCTTGGCGAGGCGCCGCGCGATCTCCGTTTTGCCCACGCCCGTGGAGCCGATCATGAGGATGTTCTTGGGCATGACCTCTTCGGCGAGATCGGGTGAAAGCCGCTGCCGGCGCGTGCGGTTGCGCAGCGCAACGGCCACGGCGCGCTTGGCCGCGGACTGGCCGACAACGTACTTGTCGAGCTCCGCGACGATCTCGCGGGGCGTCATCTCGTCGAGCGAGAGGGGCTGGTCTTCAGCGGTGCCGGGCAGATAAATGGCCATTGGTGCGAATGTTCTTTCTACGGTGAGGCGGCCTGCGCCGGCTCACGTTTCGGGTCTCTGGATCTGCAAACTCCAGCATAGAGATTGTTGCCGCCTTGCGCTTGCCGAAGGCCGAGGGAGGAGCCGGCATTACTCTCAAACGGCGCTGTGCGTCCGAGGCGGTCCCCTTGCGACAATAGGGAGGTGAATACGGGCTCCTCGGCCGCAGTGGGTATCGACTTCGGCACAACCAACAGCTCGGTCGCGTGGGTGCGCGACGGTGCTGTGCAGATGGTGCCGTTTCCTTCGCCCGCAGATGTGAGCTTTTCTTCACGGTCCCTGCTGTATCTGCAGCGGCGCACGGGGGCGTCGGCACGGCCGGTTGCGAGCTGGACCGGCGCGGAGGCGATTGCGGAGTATCTGGCCGCCGACGGCTTTGACGAGACGCTGCAGGGGCGGCTGATTCAATCCCTGAAAAGCCATCTGGCGGCGCGCAATCTTACCGGTACCGAGATCTTTGGCCGGCAGTACGCGTTTGAAGAGCTGGTCGCGCGGCTGCTGCGCGATCTGCGTCTGCGCGCGAGTGAGGCACTGGGGTTTCCGGTGACGCGCGCTGTGGTCGGGCGGCCCGTCATGTTTGTGGGTGCGGACTCGGAAGAGGATAACCGCTTCGCGGTGGGCCGCTTGCGCGAGGCGTTCACCATGGCCGGCTTCACCGATATCCGCTTTGCTATGGAGCCGGTCGCGGCCGCCTACGCGTACGAGTCCACAATCGCACGGGACGAGACGCTGCTGGTCGGCGACTTCGGGGGTGGCACCACGGATTTTTCCCTGCTGCGTGTGGGGCCAAGCGCTCGTGACGGGGCAGGGCCGCAGGTGCTGGGCAACACCGGCGTAGGCCTGGCAGGCGATGCGTTCGATGCGCGGCTGGTGCGACGACTGATCTCGCCGGCGCTGGGTTCGAACTCGACGGCGCGTTCGCTGGGCAAGGTGCTGCCTGCGCTGCCGGCGTGGATCTACGCCAACCTCGAGCGTTGGCATACGCTGTCGTTTCTGCGCACGCACGCGGTGCGCAACCTGCTGCGATCGGCGGAAAAAGGGGCCGACGAACCGGAGCGGATTGCGGCGTTGCGGGCCGTGGTCGAGCACGATCTTGGCTACCGCCTACATGGAGCGGTGCAGCGCGTGAAGATCGATCTGTCTGCGCACGAGAGGGCGGAGTTTGTGCTCGAAACGGAGGCCCTGAACCTGCGTGCACCCGTGACACGAGCGCAGTTCGAAGGCTGGATCGCGCCAGAGCTGGCCCGCATCGAAACGAGTCTTGAGGAACTGCTGCGGGTAAGCGGGATCGCGTCAGGGCAGGTCGATCGTGTCTTTCTGACCGGCGGCAGCTCGCTGGTGCCGGCCGTGCGGCGCGTCTTCACGCAGCGGTTCGGCGAAGGGCGCGTGCAGACCGGCGACGTATTCACCTCGGTCGCGCACGGGCTGGCGTTGATGGCGAATCAAACGCCTTCAAGGATGGCGGAAGGGCCGCGTATCAGGGCTGCGGTGGAACGCCGTTCGAAGAGAGCAGCAGCTTCAGGTCGGCGATGACGCGGTCGACGGCTTCGGAGAAGTTTCGATCGCGGCTCTTCTTCAGCCCGCCGCCAATTTCCTCGGAGAAGCCCCACAAGGAGACGCGGCCGCGGGCATCATTGATGCCCAGCCGGATCTGCGGTGTGCCGCCGGGCGTTTCCACAAAGCGAATCCCGAGAACGTCCTTGGGATCGGGGACAAGCTGGTAGCGTCCCCACTGCTGCATGCCCTTGTAGAACTCCGTGTAGGCGCGCTCCGGACCGCCACTGTACCCGGAGGGGAACGCGCTGACATCGCCCAGTTCGAAGCTCACAAAGGCGCGCTTGCCATCCAGAATGGGCGCGGGCACGGGCGCAGCCGAGGCGTTCACGGGAGCATTCTTGCGCTGGGCTGCGATGCCGGTGGTGAAGGCGCCCAGCAGGACCAAGGGCAAAGCAAGTTGACAGGCAGCGAGACGCATCGTTCGGCTCCCGGATCTTTGAAGACCAGCCCTAGGCTGCGGGCAGGTCGGTGGTCTTGAGCTCTTCCACCACGATCGACTGGTTGGAGTAGATGCAGATGTCGGCGGCGATGTGCATGGCGCGGTCAGCGATCTCGCGCGCGGAAAGGGTCGTGTTCTCGAGCAGCGCCGTCGCCGCCGCGAGCGCATACGTTCCGCCCGAGCCGATGGTTGCGATGACGCCATCGGCCGTGGCGTCCGGCTCAATCACGTCGCCGTCGCCGGAGAGCACATAGATGTGTTGCGCGTCGGCAATGATCAGCAGCGCTTCCAGCTGGCGCAGCAGCTTATCGGTGCGCCAGTCCTTGGCGAGCTCCACGGCTGCGCGGCCAAGCTGACCGCTGTACTGCTCCAGCTTGGCCTCAAAGCGGGTGATCAGCGCAAAGGCGTCCGCCGTCGAACCCGCAAACCCCGCCAGCACCTTGCCATTGCCCAGCCGGCGCAGCTTGCGCGCGGAGCTCTTCATCACCGTGGCGCCCAGCGTCACCTGGCCATCGGCAGCCATGACAACAGTGTCGCCGCGCCGAATGCAAAGCACCGTGGTCGAGCGCACGCGACGGCCTTCGGCTAGGTCGAGCGGATGCTCTTTGGTTGGGACGGATGCTGCGCGAGTGGAGGCGCGCCGATTCCGCGAAGACTTCGATGTAGGCACGCTGCAGTATATCGCCGGCGGAAGGGAAATCGGCCCAGCGAGGTGTCCGCGATGATGTTCCATGTGTCGTCAGGGCAAGCCGAAGATGGCTGGATCGTCGCTGAGGTGCCGGCGCTGCCCGGTTGCATGTCGCAGGGCCGCGACAACCATCTCCGGTAGAGAAGCAGCCAAGGCGTTCGGTCGAGCTGGTTGGACGCAAGCGGGACAGGTGGGAAGTCATCTCGTGATGACCAGGCCCGGGCAACGGGCGAACTTGTCCATTCCGCAGCACCGAGAGATTTAAGTCGGCACACTCCGCGCGCTGATTCGCGCTGTGGGGCTAAGTGTTGACGAATTTCTGGGCCTGCTCTGAGCTTTTGTCCAGAGCAGGCCCGTCCGTAAGCTGGAGTAGGTTCCTACTCCAGCATGCGCTCCAGATACGTGTATGTGATGGCGCGCGTGCGAGCTTCCTGTGCGATGCTGGCGCCGGCGCCGTGGCCGCCCTCCGTAATCTCGTCGTAGAAGAAGGGTTCCTGATACTCCTCCATCTTGGCCGCAAACTTGCGTGCGTGCTGCGGACCGACGCGGTCGTCCTTGGTGGTCGTGAAGATCAGCGGCGTGGGGTACTTTACCCCTGGCTTGAGCTGGTTGTACGGCGAGATGCCGGCGAGAAACGTGCGCTCGTCCGGGTTCGACACCGAACCGTATTCACCAACCCAACTGGCCCCCGCAGCGATGTGCTCAAAGCCCAGCATATCCAGCAGCGGCACCTGGATCACGATGGCGTGCCAAAGGTCCGGGTGCTGCGTCATCTCCACACCCATCAGCAAGCCGCCGTTCGATCCGCCCTCGATGCCGAGGTGGCGTGGTGAGGTGATCTTGCGCGTGATGAGGTCCTGCCCCACAGCGGCGAAATCATCGTAAATACGCTGCCGATGCGTCTTCAGGCCGGCCTCATGCCAGGCGGGGCCGAACTCGCCGCCGCCGCGGATATTCGCCAGCACATAGACATTGCCCTTTTCCAACCAGAGCTTGCCAAGGTCTGCCGAGTAGTTCGGGGTCTCCGAGATCTGGAACCCGCCATACGCGTTGAGCAGCGTGAGATTGTTGCCGTCCAGCTTCCAGTCCTTCGGGTGCACGACAAAGTAGGGCACCTTGGTGCCATCTTTTGAAGTCGCCTCGAACTGGTCCACCGCATCGCGTGAGGCGTCGAAACGTGGCGGCTCGCTCTTGGCTTCGGTGATGGTGCCCTTCAGCGCGTCGCCGAGATAGAGGGTCGATGGTGTCAGGAAGCCGGTGATGCCCAGGAAGAAGCGATCGTTGGTCGCATCCGTCGACGCGACGTAGACCGAGACGTTCGCGGCAAGCGGAAGCTGTTGCTTCGACCAGCTGCCTGCGGACGGGGTGTACACGTAGGCATGGCCCTGCACGTTGGCCAGCGTGGTCAACAGCACACGCGATTTGGTGACCGCCACCTGCTGCAGGAACTCGCGCGTTGTGGGGGCAAAAATCACGGTGGGCTTCAGGTGAGCCGGGTCCTTCAAGACATCATCCAGCGGCATCGCCACCAGGGAGCCCTGAACGAAACTCTGGGTGCCACCCTCGGGTGTCCAGTCCTGCCGGAGTTCTACAAGCAGCTGGCCGTCGATCAGGCCAGCGATGTTGGCCTTCCCGGGAATGGCGAGCCGCTCAATGCCGCGCGGCGTCTGGACAAAGTTCTGGAATTCGAAAAACGTGACCCCGCGTTCAAAGGTGACCAGCTGATGTCCCTGGCCATCGTGAAGAACGTCCGAGGACGATCCCAACTGATCGGTGGCGGCACCACGGAACATCTCCTTCGCACTGTCGAGCGGCATGCCGCGCTTCCACTGCTTTACCACGAAGGCATAGCCGGACTGCGTCATCGTGCCCGGGCCCCAGTCGCGGTCCACGAGCAGCGTGTCCTTATCCACCCAGCTGACGCCCTGCTTGGAGTGCGGCAGGTTGAAGCCGCCCGCAACGAACTGCCCTGACTTTAAGTCGAACTCGCGTTCCGTACTGGCATCTTCGCCGCCCGCGGATAGCGCGACCATGCAGTACTGGTCGTCCGGATACAAGCAGCTCTGGCCGCGCGGCACCCAGCCCACATGCTCGGCTTTGCCCAGCGCGTCAAAGTCGATGACGGAGGTCCAGTGCGGATCGGCTGTCAGGTAGTTGGTGATGGAGGTCTTGCGAAAAAGTCCGCGTGGATGATCCTTGTCGCGCCACGTGTTGTAGACCTCATCGCCGCGCAGGTTTGGGATGGGCAGACGACGGGGATCTTCTTCGACCTTGAGAGCATCGGCGAAAAACGGCTTATAGTGCGGGTCGGCTTCAAGCACCTTCGCTGTCTTCGCATTTTCTGCATTGACCCAGTCCATCGACCGGCTGCCGGAGACGTCCTCAAGCCAGCTGTACTTGTCGGTGCTGTCGGGCGTTGGCGGGGCTGCCGTCTGCGCGAACAGGCTGGGACAAAGAGCCACAAGGCCCAGGGCAAGCGCCCCTGGAAGACAACGCCGACGAGTGGACGCGATGCGGTGTACTGACTGGGACAAGACTGCCCTCCGGATAGGTGAGAAACGTAACGTTACTCTAACAAGTCCGGAAGGCAGCGATGGCAGGTTTCTAGGCCCTTTGAGCGCTACTGGTTCGATGCGGGGGTTGCAGGCAGTGGTGTACCCACCTTGCGCACAGCGGAGTCAACCACCGCGTACAGCAGCTGATCGGTATCCGCCTTGGCGGAAAGCTTGATCATCTGGCCTACCCGCCGGCCGGCTGCGGCCGATTCAGGTAGCTGCAGACCGCGATTCTTGGCGGAGACCTCTGCCAGCTGTGACACCATCTCGAAGAACGTGGCTTCATTCTTTCCGCTGAGCAGCCACGCCTGATGCACGGTGGAGGTGAGCAGCTGGTCCGTGGTCCAGTTTTGTGCCCCGGCCGTTTGCCCTGCGGCAGACGACGGAGCAATGTTCCCGGGCTGCGACTGCTGTGCCGGAACCAGGGTGGCAGAGACGAGCAGGAGGCTGCCGGCGAGCGTGGCGAGTTTGATGGACGTGCGCATGGGGTCGTTCCTCGGACAGGGTGCAGAAAGCTTAGGAGATTCGGTTAGGGCGAACAGCAGGTGAGCTAGCGGTAGCCGCCGCTGTAGTAATTCCGCTTCATCGATTGCTGGTGGGCGTGGCCCGCGACGGCACCGATGCCGGCTCCGGCCGCGCCGCCAATCAGCGAGCCTTTGAGGCCGCCACCGAAGATGGCGCCCAACGCAGCGCCGCCGGCTCCGCCGATCAGCGCGCCTTTCCCCGGGCCAATGCCATGGCCCTGGTAGCCCTGGTTATATCCGTTGTACCCGTTGTTGCCGTGTTGGTCGTAATGGTTGTGGGTGCCGCGGTCGTACTGACCGCCACGACCGCCATTGTACACCCCGTGGTTGAAACTGGCATTCCCCTGGCCGTTGCGTTGCGCTGCGGCGATGCCGGGAGGAAACAGCAGGGGAGAGGCGAGCAGCGCTCCAGCGAGCAAACGCCGGGTCGGGGAGAGCATGGTTCGTTCCTTTTCTCCTCGCGCTTGCTTGAACGCGCGAGGCCCGCAGAACGTACGCTGCGGCTTGCTGTTCATCCGATGCAACGGCCATCCGGAAAGAGGTTTGCGAGGCCTAGATCGTCCTTCGACCGTGCTGCCGTTCCGAGGCGTCCAACCTCCCAGAGGAGTAGACAACCCATGAATTTTGTTTCGCTTGGCACGACCGGTGTGCAGGTTTCGCCCATTTGCCTGGGCATGATGACGTATGGCTCAAAGAAGTGGCGGGAGTGGGTGCTCGAAGAGGAAGAGGCCCGGCCTTTTGTGCAGCGCTCCGTCGAAGCCGGAATCAACTTCTACGACACAGCCGATGTGTACTCGCTGGGCGAGAGCGAGGTCGTCACGGGCAAGCTGCTGCGCGAGTTCATGCCGCGGCGGGAAGACCTGGTGCTCGCGACCAAGGTCTACAACCCGATGAGCGAAGCACCCAACGACAAGGGGCTAAGCCGTAAACACATCATGGCGTCCATCGATAAGAGCCTGAAGCGGTTGGGTGTGGACTATGTAGACCTGTACCAAATCCATCGCTTCGACCAAACCACGCCGATCGAGGAGACCTGCGAGGCGCTCGATGCCGTGGTGAAGGCCGGCAAGGCGCTCTATCTCGGCGCTTCGAGCATGTATGCGTGGCAATTCAGCAAGCTGCTCGACTTCCAGCGGCATAATCGACTCGCGCAGTTCGTGACCATGCAAAACCACTACAACCTGGTCTACCGCGAAGAGGAGCGCGAGATGATTCCGCTCTGCATCGACTCCGGGGTGGGCTGCATTCCGTGGAGCCCGCTGGCGCGTGGCTTCCTGACCGGCACCCGCAAGCGTGGCGATGGCAAATCGGAGACGACTCGTGCCAAGACAGATGATTTTGGCCATGGGCTGTATTACCGTGACACCGATTGGGATGTTGTCGATCGCGTGGCGGAGATCGCCGCGGCACGTGGGGTGAAACCGGCGCAGGTGGCGCTGGCCTGGGTGATGGCGAAGCCGGGCGTGTCGTCCCCGATCATTGGGGCGAGCAAGGCGTATCAACTCGACGAGGCACTCGGCGCGCTGGACCTGAAGCTCACGGAGGACGAGATGCGGCGATTGGAGGAGCCGTATGAGCCGCACCCCATCCTTGGACATAGCTAGGCGCGCCGGGGTAGCGAGGGTGTCATCCCCCGATTGCGGGAGTGACCGCCCCTTCGGCGGGCGCTAGGCTTGGGCAACTTGGAGTCATCGGGCCTGAAGCTTTCCGGCCCAGGTGCATGCAAGTTTTCCCGTCCCGGCCGATACCTATAGGTACCCGGCTCTGTCTAAGGCCTCCACACCAGGACTGTCGCTTGCCGCCGAGCCGTTTCGCAAGCCAACGCTGTTGCCGCTCCGTGCCCCTCCGGCGGCGCGCTCTCCCAGGTCGTCTGTGGCTGATCGCCCTGATCTGCCTCGCGCTTGGAGGTGTCGCGCCCCGGAGCGAAGCGCAGGCCCCAGAAGGGGCGCCCAAGCCGTCGCTTGGAGACGCGAAGGCTGCCCGCGCACGAGCGCACCAGTTCTTGGCGGCGCGCGGCGTTGGGGCTTCATTGTCTGCTGGCGCAGCGAGGACGCGCGCTGAAGCTCTGGCACGCGCACGCGGACAGCATGCGGCGCTGCTGGGCGGTCGCGCTACGCCGCTCGCCTCGACAGCAAACCTTACGGCAAACTGGCAGCCGCTCGGTCCTGTCAGCGTCACCTCGCAGCTGTATGGAGCTATCACCGGGCGGATCACTGCGGTTGCGCTCGATCCGGGCGATCCGGCTGGCAACACTGTCTGGCTTGGTACTACCGGCGGCGGCGTCTGGAAGAGCACGAACGCGGCGGGCACGCTGGCCGGCATCACCTTTGCTCCGTTGACCGATACACTGCCCGTCTTTGCGGCTAATGCGGGGACAGCGCTTGCCCCTTCACTGTCGATCGGCGCTGTCGCCGTACAGCCAGCCGCAACTGGCATCGTGCTGGCGGGTACAGGCGATCCCAACGATGCAACTGACTCGTACTACGGCGAAGGCATCCTGCGCTCCGCCGACGCTGGCCAGACATGGACCCTGGCAGTGGGCTCGCACGACGGCGCCAATGGCAACCACTCATTCGTCGGGCTCGCCACCGCAGGGCTGGCCTGGAGCACCGCCTCCCCGCAGACCGCCGTCGCGGCCATGTCGGACGCCATCGAGGGCGACATCGTCGGCGCCTCGATCACAGGTTCTGCGCCGGGCCTCTACTTCTCCACTGATGCCGGGGTGACCTGGCAGATGGCCACGGTGTACGACGGGACGCAGATCGTGCAATCGCCGCGGCCCAACGGCACCGTCCAGACCGGTACGGACGCAACGTCGGTCGTGTGGGATTCGCAGCGCGGCCTCTTCTTCGCGGCACTCAGTTTTCACGGGTTTTACAGCTCGCCCGACGGCCAGACCTGGACGCGCCTGGCCAATCAGCCTGGCGCGGGGCTCACGGTGGCGAACTGTCCGGTCGGCACCTCCGGCACCGGCAGTTCAAACTGCCCCATCCTGCGTGGGACCCTTGCAGTGCAACCGGCGACGGGCGACCTGTATGCGATCTCCGTCGACGTCAACGAGAACGATGGGGGCCTGTGGCAGGATCTCTGTAATCTTGGCTCCAACGGACAGTGTGCGACAGCGATGCCCACCTTTGCCACCCGGCTGGACGGCGGCGCGATGGAGGTCGGCCAGGGCGCTGCGGGTGGGTCGACGGCCGTGCCGCAGGGCAGTTACAACCTCGCATTGGCTGCTGCGCCCGGGCCAGGTGGTGGCACCGTTCTTTTCGCCGGCACCGTGGATCTTTACCGTTGCACCCTCGCGGCGGGTTCGACCTCCTGCACCTTCCGGAACACGACGAACGCCAACGACGGCTGCAATGCGCCGGCAGCCGTGGCCCCCGCGCAGCACGTGCTGGCGGCACTGGGACAGAGCTCGGGCGGCCCATTGCTGTACCTGGGCAACGATGGCGGCCTGTGGCGCTCCACGGATGGCGTTGCCCAAACCGGATCGGTCTGCGCCTCCACCGACGCCAGCCACTTCGACAACCTGAATCCGGCGATCGGCTCAGGCGGATCGCTGGCGGAGGTCGTCGGCTTCGCGCAGGACCCCGGTTCGACGGACACGCTGATCGCCGGGCTCGGCGCGAACGGCTCCGCGGCGACGACCACGGCGGCCGCGCTCACAGCCTGGCCGCAGCTCTCCGGCGGCGAGGGCGGCTACCCGCAGATCGATCCTGCGACCCCGGGGAACTGGTTTGTCGCGGTGGGCGCGGGCGTTAACCTCGACGAGTGCACCGCAGGCGGCGCCTGCACTGCCTCGGATTTCCTGCCGCCCGCCAGCGTGGGCCCGTCACAGACCGGCTATGATGCGGCGCTGCTGGACGCACCCACACTGCTCGACCCGCAGGCCACCGCCAATCTGCTGACGGCAACCTGCCGGATATGGCGCGGACCGGCGTCGGGGGGCACGGCCTGGACCGCCGCCAATGCTCTGAGCCCCGCAATGGATGGCAGCGCCACGCCCTGCACGCTGACCAGCGCGCTGATTCGATCGATCGGCGCCGGCGGCCCGGTGACGGTCTCTACCAGCGCCGCAAATGCAGGCTCCAGGGTGCTGTATGCCGGCATGGCCGGCATGGAGGACGGTGGTGGTTCGCTGGGCGGGCACATTTTTGTGACGGAAACCGCGAACACCGCGTCCGGCAGCACGCCCTGGATGGATCGCTCGGCGAGTCCGGTGACGAACGGCAATGGTGCAGTCTTCAACCCCGACGGCTTTGACCTGTCGGCGGTGGTGGCGGACACGCACGATGCGACCGGCGCGACGGTTTACGCCACGGTCATGGGCTTCAGCAACGGATCCCACGTGTATCGGTCGACCGACTTCGGCGCCCATTGGACAGGCATCAGCGCCAATCTTCCGGATGCCCCGGTGAATGCGCTGGTCGTCGATCCCAACGACGCCAACACCGTCTACGTTGCCCTGGACACGGGCGTCTACGCTACGCAAACCGTCACCACCTGCGCTTCGGGCGCCAACTGCTGGAGCGTCCTGGGTAGCGCCCTCCCCAATGCCCCCGTCACGGCGCTGGAGGCGGGGGCGCAGCTGCCCACCGCCAATGGCCGATTGGGCATGTTGCGCGCGGGCACCTATGGCCGCGGGATCTGGCAGACGCCGCTGCTTACCGCAATCAGCCTGAGTCAGCCAAAGCTCACCGCCAGCCCCACGACGCTCACCTTCGCCTCGCAGGCAGCAGAGACCTCGAGCCCGGCGCAGACGATCACGCTTACCAGCAACGGCAGTGCGCCGGTCACGATCGCGTCGCTCGCCGTAACAGGGGATTTCGCCGAGACCGACAGCTGCGCGGGCAAGATTCTGGCTGTTGGCTCCACCTGCACCGTTTCCATACAGTTTGCCCCGACGGCTACCGGGGCGCGGTCGGGGCTGCTGACGGTGTACGCCAACATAGCGGGTGGGCAGGTCACCGTCCAGCTTGCCGGAACGGCCACAGCGCCGGCGTCGATTGTCTTAACGCCGCTGCAGCTGACGTTTCCGGCAACCCTGATCAACCAGACTGCCCCATCGGAGATCATCACGGTCTCCAACCTGGGCGGCACCACGACGACGCTGAATACAGAGACCATTACGGGCGATTTCGCCATCAGCGCGAACACCTGCGGCACCTCTCTGGCCTCGCAGACAGGGTGCTCCATCGCCATCACCTTCAAACCAACCGCCAGCGGAACGCGCACGGGTGTGCTGACGGTGACGGACAGCGAGGGCACCCAGACCGCGCAGCTC
>CAXTFS010000060.1:0-13632 GCA_964243395.1 uncultured Acidobacteriaceae bacterium
CTAGCGCCGCGGAGGTCCACCTATGCCGCCCGGGCCACCACTCATTCCACCGCCGCCGCCCTGCTCCAGAATCTGTACAAATTTCGTCTGCTGCTCGGTGGTGAGGGTGGCGTAAAACGCCGCGTTCGCCACGGCACGCGCCTGGATGTCCTGCCCGTGCAGGCCGCCCAGCGTCGCTGACAATGTCGCAATCGACGCGGTGTCGTCGGCCTCGATCGCCGTCAGCAGCGCCGTCTGGGCCGTCTTCTCGGCGGTGTGAATCGACTCCTCCGCGGTCTCTTCGGTGGTGAAGATGGTGAGCGCAGTCTCCTGCTGGGTGGATGAGAGCCCCAGCACCATGACGTAGCGCTGGACATCACTTTGGGCAAGCTGCGCAACCGTGGGGACGGTCTGCGCCCCGAGCAAGGGGCTGACGCTGGCCATGGCCGCGACAACGAGGGTGGCGTATTTCATTGAACAAACTCCTGAGGGACGGATCGCCGCCACCCCGCCTGGCCAGAGCGAGGGTGGCTGGCTCCCTTACGGACGTCTCTTTGCCGCGCCTCGATTACACCCGCGAACGGTGGTGTGCAAACTACGCGGGCCTTCGGGTCCCCCACACTTCCGCGGACCCACTGCAAGTGGCTGTGCTAGACTCCGCGGCATGATTATCCTTCTCATCATCCTCATCATTCTGTTCGGCGGCGGCGGATATTACGCCGGTCCTGGCCTTGGGTACTACGGCGGCGGCGGCATCGACCTTATTCTTGTCCTAGTCCTTCTCTACCTGATTTTCGGCAGAGGACGTCGCTCGCTTTAGTTCAGCAACCCGTTGCCGCAAAACGAGAGTCCCGCCATAGGGGCGGGACTCTTCTCTCCTGCAAGGTACGCGCTAGTCGCGAGTGGAGTGGAAGTACTTCGCCACTGTGCTGACAAAGCGCCGAGCCGCGGAGGGCACTGGTACCTCGCCGCTAAGGATTTCCTTGTACGACTTGGGCGACCCACCGTAGAAGGTGCTGGTGTCTTCGTCATTCTGCGAGACAGTCGCGCCGTTCAGATCTACGCCTGCGAAGATTCCCCGCGCGCGCGAGTAGGTCAGCAGCTCAGCCTTCAGCAGGATGTCCGTTGACGCCGCCGCGTTGCGGCCTACCGGGCCGGCTGCCGCAGCAGCATCTGCACCGATCTTGAACTTGGAGTGCAGCAGATCCTGGAAGCCTTTGTCGTTGACCGAGACGAGCACGAGGTCCGTTGCCTGACCACCGATCTGGAAACCAAAGCTTGCGCCCGCGAGGCGAATAAACACCGGCGCGCTCCATCCAGTCTTGGTGCGGCACGTCACAACGCCCTGACCGTACGAGGCTCCTACAACGAAAGCGGCCTTTTTCACGCTGGGGATTACCGCGATGCAGTTGGCTTTGCGCACAATCGCGTCTGGAACGCCGCCATCAGGAACGGTCTCGATCTCGCGAACTACCTGTGTAGCCGAATTGATTCGGTCGTTCAGATCAGCGGCGGTGGAAGCGGCATGCATGGGCATCTCGGCCACAAACGCTACGGCGCACAGGGCTGCCAAGGTCATCTTCATCTTCATGGATCATTTTCCTTTCAAACGACCGGCCGACAGGCCTCTTCGTTAAGTCGCAGTTGTTTTGATGCAAACAACCGGACATCGGCCGGGAGCTTTGCCAAAATCAGCTAGTTTAGCCCCTTAGAACTCGAATCGAACCTCTGTCGCGTCCTGCCGGCTGTCTGGCATTGCTGCGGGTGACTCGGCACCGTGGCGCACACCTGGTAGAAACCCGGCCCGGGCACTGCTCGCGAAACGTACCGTTGCGGCTCGCGGCCGCGGTGCGTCGGAAGGCGTTGTACTGCTTCCCGGCGTCGTCGGCATGGTCGAACTGAAAGTTGAGCACCGCGTCCGGCATGGCGACTCCGGAACTGGTTTGTACCGACCCAATCAGCCAGGTTGCGTCGATGTCTGGAGGATTTCTGGATCCGAACTGAAGCAGTGCCATCGAGAGCACCCACCAAGCTGCAAAGCTCATCGCGTCTGTCCTCCATAGCTTCTCATCAATGTTGACCGCTGTACCTTACTGCGAATGGATGCCGGTGGTCCAGCCAGATTTCGCCGGCGGACACGCGGGCACTCCTGGCCTGGCCCGAGCGCCGCAGCAGCCACCCGGGCCGGGCACTTTCTGCATCCTTTCAGCCAGAAGCACAACCCAGGAGCACAATATGGCCAACAGCGACATCCTCCCCAGCGAAGACATGGCAAAGCCGACCGACACCGCCGCCAGCATACCCGCCGAACGGCAGGCACCCTTCATGCAGGAGACACACCCATCAACGACCAGCCATGAACCGGGCGAGCTTGGCCGCGCTGCCATCACGGAAGCCACCAGCGGCGGCGGGAAAGATACAACGCAGGAACTCGACGACGACCCAGGCCAGTAACCCGAACCTGTCATGGTCCCGTGCTGTGACACCCGGTATACATCGCCAGGTGCGTATGATGAGGGGCGGCGGAGGGCGACGGAGGGTCATGGGTGAGTTGTGGCGCGATCTAAGCGACTTGTTGTGGAAGCGGCCAGTGCTCTGGCTGCCGGTCCTCGCAGCAGATCTTCTGGGTTTCCTGGTCAATCTCGGTCGCAGTGCGTGGCTCCGCGCCATTGTTCTGCGCGGAAGTGAATACCACTCGGCTTTGGGCGGCGCCCCGACGCACGCGGCCATGACACCCGGCACCGTGGAGACCACCTCCATCCTGGCCCTACTGATTACCTGGGCCAGCTACTTCCTTCGCCTTCTGTTTTATGCCGCTGCCCTGATCATTACGTCGGCGCTGGCTCGTGGCTTCCTGTCCCGGTTGCCAAATCCCTGGACGGAGATTGGGCCCAGGCTGCGCGCCACCCGGGGCGGCATCGTAGAACTCACACTGCGCTCCCTTGCGGTGTATGCGGTAGCGGCACTCGTGCTCGGTCTTCTGGGCAAGACCGTGGCCAAGGCCGGTGGCGCCGCCATTCTGCGCAGCGGGTGGTTCGATCCGGTACTTACGCTGCTGGTGATCGCGGTGCTGGCCATCACCGTCGCTCCGGCCGCGGTACACATCCTCGCCGGCCGCGCTGTCACGCCGGCGATCGATCGTGAGGCGCAGGTGCTGGCCTTCAGCACGGGGATCGTCTCCATGCTGCTGGGGACCTTTGTCGCGATGAACGTCCGCACGCTGCTGCATACGCCACCCAGCATCGGCATACCACTGGAGATCGTGGGCTCGCTGCTGGTGGCACTGCCGTTCGCCCCGATGTTCGTCGGTTTGATTCTGCTGGCGCGTAAAGCCGTGCGCGAGGCAGATATCGTGGCTGAGGAAAGCGCGGTTTAGCGTGCGGACCCGACGCCGCGGAAACTTACGCGGTGACCAGCGAACCCAGCTTCTCGCCCTGAATCACGCGCAGGATGTTGCCGCGTTCACGCATCGAGAAAACAATCATTGGCAGACTGTTGTCCTTGCAGAGCGACACCGCGGTGGTGTCCATTACGCGCAGCCCGAGACGCAGGATGTCCATGTAGCTGATGGTCTCGAACTTTGTGGCGTCGGCGACCTTTTTTGGATCGGCGGTATAGATCCCATCGACGGAGGTGGCCTTCAGCAGCACCTCGGCACCGATCTCCATGGCGCGCAGACTGGCGGCGGTATCGGTGGAGAAATACGGATTACCGGTACCGGCGGCGAAGATGACGACGCGGCCCTTTTCGAGATGGCGAATGGCACGCCGCCGAATATACGGCTCGGCCATCTCGTGCATCTCGATGGCACTCATCACGCGGCAATGCACATCGCACTTCTCGATCGCGTCCTGCAGGGCGATCGCATTGATTACGGTGGAGAGCATGCCCATGTGATCGGCGGCGACGCGATCCATGCCGACGGCCTGCTCCGCAACACCGCGGAAGAAGTTACCCCCACCGACAACGACGCCGATCTCACAACCGATGCTGGCTACCTCGGCGATCTGCTGGGCGACCCCTTGGATGAAGACGGCGTCGACGCCAAAACCACGGCCGGCGGCCAGGGCCTCACCGGAGATTTTCAGGAGCACTCGCTTGTACATGATTGATCCCAGTGTACAAGCGAAGGCGCGGAGGGACCTCCCGAGGAGGCAAACGGCCCCGGGGTGACGCGCGGGATCGCCACCCCGTGGAGTTGAGAATGCCTCGGAGCTAAACGCTCGCAAGCTCCAGAAAGTCGGTGAGCAACTTCTTCTGGCCAAGCTTAAGGAAGCGAACAAGGGCGTTTTTGCCGTGAATATCCTTGATCTCCCCCACGCCAAACCGCTCATGGTGGACACGGTCGCCGCGTCTGAACTTCTCCTGCTCGGATTGAACGATCGTCTCAGGCCGGTTGGTACGAATGGCACCGTGCACTGTGTGAATCACGGTGGTGCCATGTGCATCGCGTTGGCCGGTGCCGGGATCCGGTGCTTTGCCGACAACCGCCTCCTGACGCAGGGGCTGTCCCGCCGCGTTCTGCATCTTGTAACGCTCTCGTCCGCGGGCGTTTCGATGCGCATCGGAAGCTGCTTGCAATGAAGCGTCGGCATCGTCCAGACCCCGCTCGCAGTTGTCACAACGCCCGCAAGGCGCGCCGGGGTCATCGCCAAAATACTGGCGCAGGATCTGTGTGCGGCAGCCCGAGGTTTCGGCGTAGTGCATCATGTCCGCCAAGCGCTGCTGATCGTGCTGGGCACGCTCCTCATAAGTCGTGAGCAGGCGCATCACTTCGTCCTCGGAAGGCGGTTCGGCGGCGGTGAGCACGTAGCCGCGCCGCGATTGCTGCACAAGCTTTGCCTCGGACAGCAGGTGCAAGATCACCTGGGTGCGGCGGCAACCGACGTCGGCAAACTCCGCGATTGCCGCAAGGCTCAGCGGACGGGGATTCGTTCGCCGCATGCCCTCTGCAATCTCTTCGGGTGAGGTCTGGACGCCGGGGGCCACGGCAGCAACTCCATCGTCTGACGGCTGCGCGTCAATGCTGTTCATGTCGGCGTGATGAGCCGCTGGGGCGTGCGCAACCACCACCGTCCCTGCGTCGTGCTTCGACAGCGCACCATGTGCCTTGAGGGGCACGTCCTTCGGGGCTTCAGCCTCAGCCTTTGCTGCGGCTTCTTTCGCTTCGACGGCGGGCAGCTTGCGGCCCAGTGCGAGCGCCTCAAAGACTGCGGAGACTTCTGTCGGGCGAGGGTACCGTCCAGCGAGAAAGTACGTCTGGATGCGCTTGTCTTCCAGCCGGTAAAACAGCACGGCGTGGGAGGGCAGACCGTCACGCCCCGCACGTCCCGCCTCCTGCGCATAGGTCTCCAGCGAATCAGGAAATTCAAAGTGATAAACGAAGCGAATGTCAGCCTTATCGATGCCAAGCCCAAAGGCCTTGGTGGCGATCATAACCTTGTGTTCGCCACGCATGAACTCTTCCTGCACCGTCTCGCGGTCCTTGTGCTTCATCTTGCCGTGATAATGGCCCACGGCAACGCCATGCTCCTTCAGCCAGTCATGCAGTTGATCCGC
This sequence comes from uncultured Acidobacteriaceae bacterium, assembly GCA_964243395.1. Classification (GTDB taxonomy): domain Bacteria; phylum Acidobacteriota; class Terriglobia; order Terriglobales; family Acidobacteriaceae; genus Granulicella. The sequence continues at coordinate 5,539 of CAXTFS010000060.1, forward strand.
GGACTTGATGCTGGCGGTGTAGATGATGCCCGTGCCCTCTTCCTTCTCAAGCAGGGTGCCGATGCGCGCCAGCTTGGCATCGTTACTCACGGTGGGATACACGGCAAGGTGCAGGTTCGTGCGCTCGGAGCCAGTGTTGATGACCACGGCATCCTTCGCGTGCAGAACCTCCTTGATCTCATCGACAACATCGCTCGTTGCCGTTGCCGTGAGCGCCAGCACGGGCGGTTGCCCCAGCTGCGCGCGTGCATACCCCAGGCTCAGATAGGCCGGCCGAAAGTCATGGCCCCATTGTGAAATGCAGTGCGCCTCATCGACAACAAAGAGGCCGACACCCCCGGAGCGCTTCAGGTCAGCAAGGAACTTTTCGTTTTCAAGCTGCTCTGGCGTCACATAGATCAGCTGCGATCGGCCCTTGTGGATGTGCTCCGTGGTGGCCCGCGCGACCGCGGCGCTCACCGTGGAATCAATCTTGTCGACCACGATCGAGGCTTCTACCGCATGGTCCTGCTGATCCTGCATCAGCGCGATCAGGGGAGAAACAACAACCACCGGATGCTCAAGAAAGAGGGCCGGCAGCTGGTACGTCAGCGACTTGCCACCGCCGGTCGGCATCAGGCCAACAACGTCCTTGCCGGCAAACACCGCTTCCAGGATCTCGCGCTGCCCGGGCCGAAAGCCCTTGATGCCAAAGTGCTTCCTCGCCTCGGCGAGGACACGTGGCCATGCCACTGGTCCCCCAACCGCCTTTGCGACAGGGGCCGCTGGCGTTCGGCGTGCGGTTTGCGTGCGGCTATGACGTGGGCTCTGCTCGGCGTGCGTTGCGGGCTCAGCGGGGGTGACCAGTGGATCGATTACTGCGGTAGCCATCTTCGAAACTTCGATGCCGGACGCTGTTCCGCTCGAGCGTGAATCACCGATGTGGCAGAATCTGTTTACCGCGACACCAAAAATGCACTGTAACGAGGGCTGATGAGCGAACTCCGGCGACTGCCGCCTGTTTGGCTGATGGGTCTTACCAACGCGACCTTTGGATTCATGGGCGGCTTTGCCGTGGTCACCCTGCCGGAGATGTTAGCCGCGCAAGGCGTGCCTGGTGGGCGCATCGCTGCCATTACGGCTGCGGTCATCTCACCGGGGTTCTGGGTCTTCGCGATCTCGCCGATGCTGGACGTACGCTTCAGCCGTCGCGCCTACGCTTCCGTGTTCGCGCTGCTGACCGCCTTGGCCGTGGGCTTCACCGTGCTGCACCATGACAACCTCGTCTTGGCCGAAGCGGTGATGATCGGCGGCTACGTGGCCGCGTCGCTCTATCAGGGAGCCGTGGGTGGCTGGATGGGCTCGCTCATCACGAAGGAGCAGGACGGCCAGTTGGGCGCGTGGTTTGCTGTGGGCAACACCGGCGCAGGTGGCCTGATGATGCTGCTTGCGGGCATCATCCTGCACGCGTTGCGGCCCGCACTGGCCGCTGCGGTGATCGGGCTGACGCTGCTGTTGCCCACGCTGCTCTTCTTCGCGATCCCCGCGCCTGGACCTGACCGTCGGCTGGCAAAGGAGAGCTTCGGTCAGTTCTGGGGCGATGTCTTTGCCCTGCTGAAGCGGCGTGAGGTCCTCATCGCACTTCTGCTCTTCGTGCTGCCGTCCGCGTCTTTCGCGCTGACCAATGTGCTGGGCGGCGTAGGCAAGGACTTCTCCGCGAGTGAGCGCACCGTAAGCCTCTGCGCGGGTGTCGGATCGGCCATCGCCGGCGTCGTCGGCAGCCTTGCGGTGGCGCCTCTGACGAAGCGCTGGGCCTTGCGCCCGTTGTATCTCGGCATCGGCATCGCGGGTGGGCTCTTCACCATGAGCCTGCTGTTTCTGCCCCACCGGCCATGGACCTTTGCGCTGGCCATCACCGGCGAAAACCTGTTCCAGGCCATGGCCTTTGCGGCGGCCAATGCGATCACTTTCGAGACGATTGGAGCGAAGAACCCGTTGGCGGCCACGACCTTCACCGTGCTCGTCGCTGCGACCAACCTGCCCATCACCTACATGAGCTTTGTGGATGGGTGGGGCTATACGTGGCGCGGCATCGCCGGCAGCTATGGCACCGATGCAGCGCTGAGCATCGCCGTGTGCCTGCTGTTGCTGTGGGGCCTGCGACGGTTCACACGGGGCCGCCAGGAGGCCTCGGTTGCCCGGGATATAACGCATTTAGAGACGTAGAAACACCCGCCGCCGGTAGAACGGATACACCAGCGCCGCGATCAGGCCCACCATGCCCAGCGCAAAGCCAAGCGAGGCCTGGTGCGGCTCCAGCCAGCTGGCAAAGGCTCTGCGATAGATCACGCCGTGCAGCGAGAGTGGACCGGCGGGCGTGCTCACGTGCACGCGGTCCAGCGTGATGGCAACAACGTCCGCAAGGATGTAGGCAAGGATCGCGTTGGTGCCAAAGATCAGAAAGAACGTCCATCCGCGGCGCACACGGCGAATGTCGATCAGGTACAACAGACCGGCGAGCAGAAGAATGGACAGGCCTGATGTAAACAGCACAAACGTGCTGGTCCAGATCTTCTTGTTCAGCGGAAGCCAGTGGCTCAGCGTCAGGCCGGCAAGCCATAGCGCTGTGCCCATCGTTGCCAGGACGCCGCATTGCCGCTCGCGTGTGGCATGCGAACGCAGTTGCTCGCCGGCAAGGATGCCCAGCAGAATATTCGCGAGCGCCGGCATCGTGGACAGTACGCCTTCGGGGTCGTAGGTCGGCCCGTAGCCGGGAGTGGTCGCCCAGCGATACACGTGGTGCACGCCGAACACGGCACGGTCGATCACAGCGGGCAGGCTGCCCAGCGAATCCAGCCGGCCGGGCCCAAAGCCGGGCGTGGGATACAGCTTCAGCAGCGCCCAATACCCCGCAAGCAGAACGGCCGTAACTACGGCAAGAACAATCTCGCGCTGCCGGCGCCAACGGCCATCATCCGGCCCGGGCAGAGCCAGATACAGCAGCGATGCCAGGATGTAGCAGACGCCGATCCGCTGCAAAACCCCGGGGAGGCGCAGCGTGGCGAAGTGAAAAGTAGGCAGTGCGTTCAGCGCAACGCCGATCAGCACGATCAGGCCGCCACGGCGCACGGCATGGAAGGCCAGGCTGCGGTGTGTCGCACCGCGCGCCAGACGTGACCCGAACGAGAGCGTCATCGCCACACCGACAATCACCATGAAGCACGGAAAGATCAGGTCGGTAGGCGTGGCCCCGTTCCACTCGGCATGATCGAGCGGCTCATAAATCGCGTTCGAGCCGGGGTCGTTCACGAGCACCATCGCCGCCATGGTGAGGCCGCGCAGAACATCCAGCGAGAGCAATCGCTCAGGGGGAACAACGACGGAGATAGATGAGGTTGTCGCCATAAGCGGTGCTGGTTTGGTGTACCTGATCCGCAAGGTGAGGCGCAAGCGCCCGTCCCGGGACCGCGCTCTGGCGGAAGTGGCCGTGCGTATAATCCGCTCACCATGCCGCTCACCGCAGGCAGCAAACTGGACTCTTACGAGATCGTTGATCTGCTGGGGTCTGGCGGTATGGGTGAGGTCTACCGGGCGCGCGATCCCCATCTGCAGCGCAACGTCGCAATCAAGGTTCTGCCTGCCTTCTTCTCGCTGGATCCCGATCGTCTGCGGCGGTTTCAGGGAGCCGCAGGCGGCAGCAGCGATCAGTCATCCCAACATTCGTGGACCATCGCGCCGATATCTTCGCCTTGGGCGCGATCCTCTACGAGATGCTTGCGGGCAAGCGAGCCTTTGCTCGTGCCACGTCGGCAGACACGGTCAGCGCGACGCTGAATGAGGACCCGCCGCCGCTGAGTGAGATCGCTCCCGGGGACGCCGCCGGGTTTGCTGCGCATTGTGCAACGCTGTCTCGACAAGCGACCTGAGCTTCGCTTTCAGTCCGCCTCGGATCTTGCCTTCGCCCTGGAGGATCTCACGACGCGCGAGGGGAGCACCGGCGCTGTTGTGGCCAAGCCTCATCCCTCGGGGTCGCGAAGAAGGGCCATCTGGATCGTGACTTCAGCGGCGCTTCTTGTGGCGGCTGTCCTGCTCCTCCTTGCGTTTGTTACTCAAGGTCGATCCGCCCCTTTGGGAATCGCCGAGTATGTCCCAGTGACCCATGATGGGCACGCCGGCCAGGTCGTCGGTACCGATGGCAGCCGGATCTATGTTCAGGCCGGTCTGGGTCAGCCTATAGGGCAGGTCTCGGCCGCAGGTGGCGAGATCGAACCCATCAACGTCGCGGTCCCCAAGCCTTACCTCCAGGACATCTCGCCCGATGGTTCCCGATTTCTTGTTCTCTCCTACGAACACGGACTTCTGCCAACGCAGCCGCTCTGGAGCGTCCGCGTCCTGGGCGGTTCGGCTCGCTACCTGGCCGACGCCTCTGCGGCCATCTGGTCGGCCGAGGGGACCTCGGTCGTGTACGCCACACCCAACGGAGACATCAGCGAGGTAAAAGGCGACGGAACCGAACCTCATAACCTGGCCCATGTCGGAGGGGAAGCGAGTTCGCTGAGCACGTCGCCGGATGGGAAGAGGATCCGTTTCACGAAGAACGGACTTTTTTTGGGAGATGTCCTCCGACGCAAGCGGTTTTCACCAAGTGCTTCCCGGCTGGCGGACGCCGCATACCCAGTGCTGCGGAACGTGGTCTCCCGATGGGAAGCTGTTTGTCTTTCTGTCGGGGCCTGGACCACAGATCTGGGCTATCGACGAGACTACCGGCCTGTTCCACCGAGGTGCACGTCCGCCGCTGCAGTTAACCTCTGGTCCCATTCATTGGAGCGGACCCGCGGTCAGCAAAGACGGGAAGGCGATCTTCGCCACAGGCTCAACCGACCGTGGTGAACTTGTTCGCTTCGACACCGCGACGCAGCAGTTACAGCCGTTCCTTCCGGCATCTCCGCAGAGTCGGTCACTTTCTCCAGGGATGGTCGCTTCGTCGCCTATGTCTCTTACCCCGAAGGGATTCTTTGGCGGGCAAATCGGGACGGCAGTGAACGGGTGCAGTTGACTGAACCGCCTGCCCAGCCACGCCTCGTGAGTTGGTCTCCTGACGGTTCCCGGATCCTCTTTGTCGACTCGCCAGAGGGCCATAAAGTGGGCATATGGAGCGTCTCCTCCAAGGGCGGGAGCCCTGAGCGCCTGCTCCCCACTGACCCCGGCGCGGAGACCGATCCGAACTACTCTCCCGATGGTCGCCAGATTGTCTTCTCCAACAGTGAGGAGGCGGGAAGAAATCAGAACTGCAAGCTGCTCCTGCTCGACGTGGCGACTCGGAAGGTCGTGGACCTGCCCGGATCGAAGGGAATGTATTCGCCCCGCTGGTCGCCGGATGGCCGGCTGATCGCGACGGAGACTTTCGACAGCGACAGCCTGCATCTGTACGACTTCGGGAAACAGCAATGGACCGAACGCTACAGGGGCGAACTTGCCTTTCCCGTGTGGTCCGCCGACAGCAGCAGCCTCTACTTCATGACGTACCGCAGCGATCCCGGGATCTTCAGACTTCGCGTCGCCGGGGCAAGCCGAAGCGCGTTGTGGATCTGGGAAATGTACACACCACTGGCTTTTACGGCCTCTGGCTCGGACTCGACCCCGGGGGTGCGCCCTTGCTCTTGCGCGATGCCGGCAGCGACGATGTGTACGCGCTCACGCTGCGAGGCAGGTAGTTCACTTGTGAACTCATCCTGATTCGCGCTGCAGCAGGCTTCACAGTCGCAGAAAGATCCGTCGGCGATAGAGCGGGTAGACGATCGCGGCGTTCAGCAGAACCACGCACACCGCAAAGGCCAGCGAGGCCGGGCGCGGGGGCAGCCAGGTGGCGAAGAGCCGTGCATCCAGCGCCTCATAGAGAGGATGCCAGCCGGTCGCCGTTGTGATGCGCCACCGGCCGAGCACCATTGTCACAATCTGCGAGAGGAAAAAGGCAAAGATCGCGTTGGTGCCGAAGATCAGCGCGAGCGTCCATCCGCGGCGAACGCGCCGGATGTCGATGACGTAGAACAGGCCGGCAAAGATGAGGATCGACAAGCCCGCGCTCCAGAGCGCGAACGGCGGCGTGTAGATCTGCTTGTTCAGCGGGATCGCAACGCTGAGCAGGAGGCTCAGCAGCCACAGCGCCGTGCCGAAAACAGCAAGCGTCGCGCACTGGCGCGGGCGATCCTCGCCGTTGCGTAACTCTTCCCCGGCCAGCACGCCCAGCAGCGTGGTGCCGAGCGCGCCGAGGGTCGACAGAATGCCTTCGGGATCAAAGGTAATGCCGAACCCTGGCGTCTTGATCCCCCACTGGAACATGTGCGGCACAGTGAACACGGCGCGGTCGAGCACCGCCGGCAGGCAGCCGAGTGAATCCAGCCGGCCAGCGCCGAAGCCTGGCGTGGGGTACAGCTTCAACAGCGCCCAGTAGAGCCCCAGCGCCGCCAGGCAAACCCCGGCCAGCGCCGCGGTTCGGGCCCGGCGCGTGATCCGGGGCCGCGACAGCGCGAGGTACAGCATCGAGATCAGCAGGTAGCAGATGCCAATCCGCTGCAGAATGCCGGGGATCCGCATGTGCGGGAAGTCATAGGTCGGCAAACCGTTGACGATCAGGCCAAGCACCACCAGCAGGACACTGCGCCGCAGGGCGTGCGCGGCAAGCGCACCGGGCGAAACACCGCGGCGCAGACGTGCCGCAAACGACAGCGTCAGGGACATCCCCACCATCACCAGAAAGCATGGAAAGATCAGATCGGCAAGGGTGGGACCGTTCCACAACGCATGCGAAAGCTGCGGGTAGACCGCCGCGTAGGTTCCCGGATCGGTGACCAGGATCATGCCCGCGACGGTCAGCCCGCGCAGGACGTCGAGGGAGAGGAGGCGTTCAGGTTTGTCCGCTGGCGTTGTCTCTGTCATCGTCAGAACCTCTGTTTGAAACGCTTCAGGAGGTACCGACGTTGTAATCGCCCCGGACGTGTTCTGGCAAGCACTTTCGCTGGCCGACCCACGATCGGGTTAAGGGCCGCAGCCCTTCGGCAGAGGCGATGGAACCGGAGACCACGGTCGCGCGTAGGATCACGGGAGACCGCCCCGGCGGGGTCACGATGCGGAGGCAGCGTACATGCAAAGCAGAATTATCGGCACCACCATGCCTGTTCTGGAGCTCCTGCTGGAGCCCGGCGAGAGCGTGATCTCCGAAGCCGGTGAACTGAGCTGGATGTCGCAGACCATTGCCATGACGACCCACACGCAGTTTGCCGGCGGCGGTGGCTTCTTTGGCGCGATCAAGCGCATGGCCGGTGGCGGCACGCTGTTTATGACCGAGTACACCCCGCAGGGCTACACCGGTGAGGTCGCTTTTGCTACCAAGATCCCCGGCCACATCCTGCCCGTCGAGGTCGGACCCGGGCACGAGTACATGATCCACCGGCACGGCTTTCTGTGCGCCACGCCGGCCATCCAGCTGGGCGTTGGCTTCCAGCAATCGCTGGGCGCGGGCATCTTCGGCGGCGATGGCTTTCTGCTGCAGAAGGTCACGGGCGTGGGCACGGCGTGGCTGGAGCTGAGCGGCGAGGTCGTTGTACGCGATCTGCGGCCGGGTGAAACGCTGCGTGTGCATCCCGGGCATGTGGGCGCGTTTCAAGCGCAGGTGGCGTTCGGCATCACGCGCATCCAGGGCATCCGCAACCTGTTCTTTGGCGGCGATGGCATCTTCCTGGCGACGCTGACCGGGCCGGGCAGGGTGTGGCTGCAAACGCTGCCGCTCGTGAACCTGGCGCACGCGCTGCAGCCGTACATGCCGTCGGGCCGCGGCGAGTCTGTACGCGAGGTCGGTACCGGCGCGGTCATCGGCGGCATCGTGAGTTCGCTGCTGGACAGAAATTCGTAAGCCCGCGGTCCGGGTTGTGGTAGAAGTGCTGCACACACATCCGGTGCAGTGCACAGGGGCTGAAGAGTTCCACGCCGCGGTGGCTGACAATCCGGGAAGCGAGGCGCAGCATGGTAGATCCATCGATGCCCGAAGGCGTTCCCCCGAGTGCCGCCTATAACGAGACACCGCCCCCGCCGCCCTATGCTCCAGTCGGCCACTACCCA
>CAXTFS010000061.1:0-13547 GCA_964243395.1 uncultured Acidobacteriaceae bacterium
GGAGCGCGCCGTTGAGGGTGTAGCGGGACTCCTCGTTGGAGATGGCGAAGATGACCTTGGCGATCATGTTGCGCAGCGAACCCGCGGCGATCTTGTAGCCGAGACCCTGGGGGAACTCCGGCACCTGCGGGAAGTTGGCGCGGGCCATGCCGACCATCTTGGTGTTGGAGCGGCCGGCGCGGATGCCGACCCAGTGGTTGTCCATCAGCTTGATGGAGATGTCGCCTTCGGGCAGGAGGCGGATGTAATCGTAGAGCTTGCGCGCGGGGATGGTGCAGGCGCCGGCCTTTTTGACCTTGGCGGCGCAGCTGGTGCGCAGAGACTGGTCGAGGTCGGTCGCGGTGATGGTGAGGCGGCCGCCGCCTTCCTCGGCCGTCGTGGCCTCGAAGAGGAAGTTCGACAGGATGGGGATGGTGGTCTTGCGCTCCACCACGGACTGCGCCGCGGTGAGTTCGCGCAACAGCTCCGCACGCGAAACGGTGATCTCCAGGTTGCCGGTGGGTGCTGCGACTTCGGGCGTGAGGGTAGCTGTGGACACGGGTGCGGATCTCCTGGCAGTTGCGTTGATTCTAGGCGACAGACGCGTTGTTTTGCGGAAAGCCTGGGGTGTGAATTTCCACGGCCTTTTGTGCGTTCCGTGACCGGTCGGGAAAACGTGATGCGCTGGCGATGGGGCTCCCGGTGTGCGAAGGAAGGCTTCTAGAGACCTACAGGAAAGAAGAGATATAACCCGTCGTAGTAGTCGTTGTGCGTGGAAGGGTGGATAAGCAGGGCAAGTGATGTGTTTGCGCGAGGATGCGGCGGTACACGAAATCCAAAACGTGGCCGGCGTCGAGACCCGATCGAGGAGGGCGGGGCGGCGGCCTGGAGTTATGACCCCGGATGTCCTCAACTCCCACTTATTGGGCAGCGGCTCCCCCGAAGGCGTCACGGGCGATGTGTGCGAATGCGTCACCCAACCGCGATAACGTTGGGAAATTCGCATGACTGGTTCTTCACACCCCGGCCCTGGGCACGAGGAGAATGGGAAAGAGCACGTGTTGAGGCAAAGCCGCCATGTGCGGGCCGGGGCCTGGTGAGGAGAGGGGGTCGGTGAGGAAAAGGGGTTCGCTACGCCAGCGGTGGTGGACCTTAGCGGCGGCTGCGGCCGGACATCTCTGGCCGTCCACGGTCGCGGGAGGACTCAGGGACGGGTGACGGGATGCGATAGCCGGCGGGGTAAAGGACGACGAAGCGTCTGCCGCCCTCGCCGGAACTGGCTGTCTGCAGGCCCGAGTCGCGCAAAAACAGGTGCAGCATGCGGCGCTCGCGGGAGCTCATAGGAGCGAAGCTAAAAGGGCGGCCGTTGCTTCTGACCTCGGCGATGCCCCCGTCGGCGCTGGCGCGCAGGGTCCCCGCCCGGGAGGCCTTGAAGCCCTCTGCGTCGAAGGAGATGCGATCGTGGTCCTCGGGCTCAAGCCGCAGCATCTTGGCGGCAATGTGCTCGAGCGCGCGGAGCAGTTCGCCGTCTTTTTCGAGCAGCAGGGGGGTGTCTGGGCCCTTGCACTCGACGTAGATGTCGCGCCGTTCGAAGCCGTCCGGATCGACGGCCCCGGCGCCGGCCGTGATGCGGTAGCGAAGCCGGAGACCGCCCTTGGTCGTGAGCAGGCGCATAAGAGAGGCGACCGTTTCGGCAGCTTGCGCCAAGTCCTGCATGGGAGTCCGGAGACCTCGATTCACGCCAATTCTACTGAACGGTCAAACTCTGGTTGCAGAGTCGTTCACTGCATGGAAAAACCGTCCCCTGAGAGACGGTCTATCCATGACAAGCGTTGCAAGGTTGCCGGAACTGTTGTAGGCCAATAGCCGATTAACGTCTTGCCTGGATAGTGGTCGGGCCGGCCTTGCGCTTGGCACGCTGCAGCTGCATTGCGCGCATCTCGCGGCCGAGCGACGTGCGGTTCATCACCGCCTGCTGAATGATCATGATCACATTGCCGATGTTCCAGTAAAGCGCCAGACCGGAGGCATAGTTCCAGGTCATGTAGCCGGAGAACGCGGGCATCATGAAGGCCATCATCTTTTGCTGCTGCGGGTCGACGCCCGGTGAGGGCGTGAAGAACTGCACGGCAAAGGAGGTGAGCACCATGACGATGGGCAGGATGTGGTATGGGTCGGCCGAGGAGAGATCCGGCAGCCAGAGAAAGTGCGCCTGCCGCAGCTCGACCACGCGGGTCATCATGGTGAAAAAGGCGAACAGGAGTGGCAGCTGAATCAGCGTAGGAACGCAGCCACCGAACATGCTGACGCCCTGCTCCTTCTGATAGGCCATGATCTCCTGGTTCATCTCGGCGGTCTTGGGATCGGTGGGCTTGGGATTCTTGTACTTGGCCTTGATGGCGTCGAGCTGCGGCTGAATGCGCTGCATTTTGAGCGCGGAGCGCATCGACTGTACGCGCAGAGGCAGAAGAATCAAGTTGATGGCAATGGTGAACAGGACGATCGCCCATCCCCAGCTGCCGATCCAGCTGCTGACGATGTGCGCGTGCACAAACTGCAGGCCGAGGAAGAGCACCTTGCCGACCGGGCCCCAGAAGCCGAAGTCCAGCAGCGGTTCCAGGCTGTGCCCGCTGGTGGAGATAACGGCCTTGAGCACGGGAATGCGCTTGGGACCGACAAAGAGGCGGGTCTGCACATGGTTGGTGCGGTCACCGGTGGCATCACCGATGACCGGCACCAGCAGCGTGCCTTTGCCGGGTGCGCCCTGGCCGACGCGACGCTGCACCTTGTTGATGTCGATCTGGTTGTGCAGCGTGATCAGCGTGGCGTCATTGGGGCGGTCTGGAAGGAAGACAGCGGCGAAGTATTGGTCCGCGGTGCCGGCCCAGTCGAACGGGCCGCTGAGCGTGGCGCCCCCGATGACCTTTTTGAAGGCGGTGTGGTCATCCTTGCCATTGGACATGGTGTCGACGGTGGCATTGGCATAGGCCTGGGCGTTTTCCATGTCGCCGAGACCGGCAGGCCAGGCGAGGGCGGCGGCTATGGGAACGCCATCGCGCAGCACCTGGACGTCGGCGTGCACGCTGTAGTCGTCGCTGAAGCTGAAGGTCTTGGTGACCTTCAGGTTGCCGGCTGCGTAGGTGTAGGTCAGGCTGCCCGGCGCCTGCAGACTGCCTGAGCCGGAGCCGACGTAGAGCGCACCGTTGAGCGCGCGGGTGAGATTGCCATCGTAGGTGTAGAGCGACATGGGGTAGCCGTAGAGCTTTGCGGCGCCGTCATGCACAAGGTCCAGTGGGGTCTTCTGATCGGCTTCCTTGAAGCGTTTGAGGATCCAGGAGGTGACCTCGCCGCCGCGGTTGGAGAAGGTGATGCGGTAGAGCTCGTTCTCGACGACAGTGGTGGTTTCGCTGCTGGCCTGCACGGCCTGGTTCCCCTGGTTCGCGGGGGCAACCGAGAGGGCGGGAGAGCCCGCAACGGCGGTGTTGCCGACGCCGGGGTTGGGCGTTGCCGGGGCACTCACGGCAGAAGGCGCATCGGGCGCCGCGGTCTGGGGGTTGTGTTTGGCGCGCCAGTACTGCAGGCCGAAGAGGACGCCAACCATGACGAGCAGCATCAGCATGAACGAGCGGTTATCCTGCGCGCCGCCACCGGCGCCGGTTCCCGCGTTGGGGTTACGAAACTCTGGCAAGAGATGTCCTTCTGTGCCGGCGCGGGAAGTTGAGTCTCAGGCGCGCAGGGACACTGCTTCTTATGGTAAACGCAGGGGCGGCGAGGACGGTTCCCGATCTCCGGACCGCGACGGCTGCCGCTCAGGGACGGGGTCGGCGCCTCCGGCGGCAAACGGGTGGCAGCGGCCCAACCGCCGTAGTGCGAGCCAGCCACCACGCAGCCAGCCATGCCGTACGACGGCGACATAGGCGTACTCGCTGCAGGTAGGCAGGTGTTTGCACCCGGTGAGCGCGCCGGCGTGCAGCAGAGGCGACAGCGTGGCCTTGTAGAGAGCGAGGAGTAAGCCGGCGGAACGCTCGCGCGGGCCGGAGCTGGCGTGCGCGGCCGTCATGAAGCTGGGTGCGTTGCTGGCTTGGGAGTGTTGAGGGCTCGGGCGCGGACACTCTCGAAGATGACCGCGATTTCACGCTCAAGGCCGTTGAAGTCGGCGTCGAGGACGCTCCGTTTGGGGTGGAGGATGATGTCGACGGGCAGCTCGTCCAGCAGTGGAAGGGCGGCTCGTACCAGCGCGCGCAGACGGCGCTTGATGCGATTGCGATCGACGGCTTTGCCGAGGGCCTTGGGAACCGTCAGACCGATGCGGGGGCCGGGGGTCTCGCTGCGCAGCGCGGCCTGGGAGTCCGGGGTGCGCGGCACGCTGAAGTAAGCGATCTGTTTGGCCCACTGCTTGCGGCCGGCCTTGTAGACGCGCTGGTAGTCAGGGTGTTTGCGCAGCCGATGCCTTGTGCCAGAGCCGCTCATCGGAGCTGTTCCGGACCGGCCAGCGGTTTCCTGGACCCCAGCTGCTCTTCGATGGAGCGGGTTCTTGCCGTGATCTCATCGCCGGTGTGTTTCGTAGTGACGGTCTCAATGAGGGCGAGCCAGGTTTCTTCGATTGCCGCAGTGTTGTGACGCACGCCGCGCGGCACCACGAAGAACTCACCGGGGTGCACGACGACCGAACCACCGTCTTCGGGCGCTCGGCCGATGGTCAGCTCGCCACGAAGCACGAGAAACATCTCGTCTTCGCCGGTGTGCGCGTGCCACGGGAACTCGCCTTGTATGCGGACGGCCTTGATGAACTGATCGTTGACCTGCCCGATCACGCGCGGTGACCAAAGCTGAGGGAGAGCTTCGCAGGCGGCTTCTAGCGAGACTGGCTGCTGCATGGCGCTCTCCCTTGTGTGTTGGTCCGTGTGCCGCGATCGACGCGATCCGGCTATCTGCGCCGTCCTGCCATCTACGCGATGGGTGAAGACGGAGACTAGTCGCGGAAGCCGGCGGAGACGGCGATCTTGTGACGGCCCCGGGCGCGACGGCGGTTGAGGACGGCCTGGCCCGCCTTGGTCTTCATGCGGGTAAGAAAGCCGTGAACCTTGCTACGGCGGCGACGGTTGGGCTGAAAGGTGCGCTTGGGCATGATGTTGTCCTGTGTGAGTGTCTCTGACTGCCGCAGCCCGGATCCTGTGAGTTCTCTTCCGAGGTTCTCAAGACCGGCTGCGATGCGCGCAAACACCCACGCTGGCAGCAAGACTCCAGTATAGCGGAGGGCCAGCAAAGCGGCAATGGAACGGGCGAATCGACCTCGCTGTGACGCTGCCACCGGCAGCTCCGGATGCTTCCATGAGACATCTTCACCAAGGCTGGTGCAAGCGGTCTACAGCCGAAAATTTTCGGTCTCCGTAGCTCCAGAGGTCCGTGCGCGGCATGCTATTCTCAACTCCGTTCCGAGAAGGACGATTCGTCCGTAAAGAGTGCCTGTCGTCTCTTCGCTGCTTCGCTCTCTTCATCGCCCTGCGATGGAGCTCTAATCAGAATCGGTGACCGCAAAGCATTGCCTCCAAGGCGCTGCGCGGTGATCCACGCCCAATTTTCGGCTCCTTTTGCCGGTGTTTGTGGGCTCTACACGAACGTCTAGAAACACAAGGAAGTCGCAACCGATGTCATTTGTTCCGGTCTCCGCAACCGTTCTCAATCAGTGGGTGCGCATCCTGGGCGCACTCGAAAAGAAGGTCAAGCGGCAGAGCTTCGAGACCTGGTTCAAGCCCACGCGCTTCTCGCACGTGGAAGGTCGAACGCTGTATGTGCGCGTGCCTTCCCCTGAGTTCGAGATGATCGGCGATCGCTACGGCGACCACATCCACGAAGCCATGGACACGCTTGGCCTGGAGATTGACGAGGTAGTGTTTCAGGCACCGCCGGCCGAGCCCACGGCTGCACGGGTACGGGACGACGGCGGCTTCGCACCGCAGCCGGCACACTCCGCCAATGCGCCCAGCCCGTTGCGGAACGGCCGTGGAGCGGGGCCGGCACTTACGGGTCCAAGCCCGGAGCAGAGCCGCTTCGACTGGAACTCCGCGGCACAGCTGAACCCGCGTTACCTGTTCGACTCATTTGTGATCGGTGCGGGCAATCAGTTCGCCCATGCCGCGGCGCAGGCCGTGGCCGAGCGTCCGTCACGGATGTACAACCCGCTGTTCGTCTACGGGGCTGCAGGGCTCGGCAAGACGCACCTGATGCATGCCATCGGCCATGGGGTGAAGAGTCGCCAGCCGCATGCGGCAATCTCCTACATCACGGGCGAGCACTTCACCAACGAGATGATCAACTCCGTGCGCCACGACCGCATGACCGGCTTTCGCGATCGCTTCCGCTCGGCCGACGTGCTGCTGATCGACGATATTCAGTTCCTGACCAGCAAGGAGCGCACGCAGGAGGAGTTCTTCCACACCTTCAACACGCTGCACGAGGGACAGAAGCAGATCGTCATCGCGAGCGACCGGCCGCCGAAGGAGTTGAACGGCTTTGAAGACCGGTTGCGCTCACGCTTTGAGTGGGGCCTGGTGGTCGACATCCAGCCGCCCGATCTGGAGACCAAGGTCGCCATTCTGCAGCGCAAGGCCGAGCTCGAGAGCACGCACCTGCCGATGGATGTGGCCCTGTTTATCGCCGGCAACGTGCGCACCAATGTGCGCGAACTGGAAGGCGCACTGGTGCGGCTGATGGCCTGGTGCGGTCTGCACAACGTGGAGATCACCTTGCCCACGGCACAGCTGTGCCTGAAGCAGTTTATCGACACACAGGTGCGCAAGATCACCATTGAGGCCATCCAGCGCGCCGTAGCCGAGCAGTTCGGCATGCGGGTCGGCGAGCTGAAGCAGAAGAACAACTCACGCCAGATCGTGGTGCCGCGGCAGATTGCGATGTACCTGGCCAAGCAGATGACGGAAGCGTCCCTGCCGGAGATCGGGCGACAGTTTGGCGGCAAGCACCACACAACCGTGATGCACTCGATCTCGAAGATTGATGAGCAGAAGCGGCACGACAAGGACCTCGCGCGCACGCTGGGCAAGCTGCAGGAGACGTTGAGCTAGCCATCGAAAAAATGCCGTGGATAGAGAAGGCCTGCCATCGCGGCAGGCCTTTTCCTATGGCTGTGTTCAGGCGTCTCTTAACCGCGGAAGGCTTCGTTGAAGAGCTCGGTCATCGATGCCCAGGAGCGTTCATCCGCAGTCGCGCTATAGCGTAGCGCCTCGGGACGGTTGGTCTTCCCGGCCTGTTTGTTGGTGAAGCTGTGCACAACGCCACCATAGAGATGCATCTGCCAGTCGACATTCCCGGCGCGCATTTCGTCCTCAAAGGCCGCACGCTGCGCCTGGGGGATAAAGGGGTCGTCCGCACCGATGCAGACGAGGACGCGGGCACGGATCCCGTGCGCATCCTCGGGCCGCGCCGTGCCCAGACCGCTGTGAAACCCGGCAACAGCATTGACCGCCGCGCCGCCGCGCGCGAGTTCAAGCGCCATCGTGCCACCGAAGCAGAAGCCGATGGCAGCGATGCGTGCCGGGTCGACCTCGGGACGTGCGCGCAGGGCCTCCAGAGCCGCGTCGGCGCGTGCCCGCGTCTTCAGCGGGTCGTCCATCATAGGTTTGAGCTTGCCTACCGCTTCGTTGATGTCGGTCAGGAGCAACGCTTCGCCGTGCAGGTCGCACGCGAGGGCGACATAGCCCATTTCAGCGAGCCGCTGCGCGCGACTGCGGGCATGATCGCCGAGCCCGAAGGCCTCGGGAAACACAAGCACCCCGGGACGACGGCCGGTCCCCTCACCGAGGTAGAACTCACTGCGCATGGAGAGGCCATCAGCCTCGTAGGACACCTTTTCGGTCTGCATGAAACTCCTGACTTGAATGTGATTGCTTGTAACTGATCCCAACGGGGCTGCGGCTAGGGCGCAAGGATGATCTTGCCGACCCCGCCCTTTTCGCCGAGGGCCTGCGCTTCGCCCGCATGAGACAGGGGCAGAACGCGATCGATGGGCAGCTTGAACTTGCCGCGGCGCAGCGCTTCGCCGTAGTGCCGCACGGTGTCGGCGTCGGCGTGCGCCATCATGGCGTTTACGCGGACAAGCGGATGAAGATGGGCGTCCTTGGGCGGGCCTACCAGGCTGCCGTAGGCGCCACCGGGTTTCACCTTGGCGAGCAGCTTCGGTGCGAGCTTGCCACCGACGGTATCGGCCACGCCGTCCAGCAGGCCGATGCGCGCGATGTCGTCCTCGTCGTCGAGGTTGATGGCAGCGATGGCCCCCAGCGACAGGGCTTCGTCCATCTGCTTCTTGCGCACACCCGCGATCACCTTCCCGCCAAGTTCCAGCGCGCAGAACAGGGCACAACGGCCAACGCTGCCGGTGGCGCCGGTGAGCAGGACCGTTTGCCCTGACTGCACCTCCGTGGCGTTCCGGATAAGCTGGTCGCCGGTGAGCGAGACGAGCGGCACGGCCGCGGCAGCGGTCATCTCGAGGCCGTCCGGGATCTTTGCAAGGTCGCTGGCCTTGACGACGCAGAGCTCGGCGTAGGTCTTGTTCGCAAGGGCAAAGACCTTGTCGCCCTCCGCAAAGCCCGTCACCCCTTCGCCAATCGACTCGACGATCCCGGCGACATCACGCCCCAGAATGGCGGGAAACTCAACGGGAAACCGCTCCCTGGCTTCGCCGGAACGCATCTTCCAGTCGACGGGATTGACGCTGACCGCGTGCACGTGGACCCGCACCTCGCCTGGGCCCGGCTGCGGGTCTTCGAAGTCTTCATATTTCAGCTTGGACGGCGAACCATACTCGTGCAGCACTGCAGCTTTCATGGTTGGTTCGATGCTTCATGGGCCGTTAGCGGAGGCCGCTTTTTGGGCGGTGCCGGTAGATTCAGTGGCAGTGAATGCTTGCGCCTCGCCCAAGAGCCTGCGAGCATGGCCGCATGCGTGCGATGCACAGTTCGTGGCTTGTCTACGGATGTCTGCTCGTGCAAATGGTGGCCCTTTCGGTCGTGGTCTACCGGGAGAACTTCGGCGCGTATGAGAGCCGCCTGACAGGACCGCAGCTCACCCGGCTGAAACGCACGATGTACGCCCTCTGCCTGGTGACGTGGCTGCTGATCGGCGTCGCGGAGTACCTCCGACCGTAAGACCGCTTCGCGGTGAAACGACGATGCCTGCGGCAGCGCGGGGTGGGTAAAGCTTGGTTGTGTCAAGGCTGGCCGTGACCTTCTCGTGCCCGTGCTTTGTGGGTGGCTGGCGGATGAAGCGGATCCCTTCGCTTTGCTGCGGGATGACGGGCGGAAGGCAAAACATAGCTGTCTCTCCGCTGCGGCTTCGCCTTCGGTCGAGATGATGGTGGCAGGCCCGGACCGTCTATTGCGGCCGGGATTTATTGCGGCTGGATTTATTGCGGTTGCGGTGTTTGCTGCTGAGGTGGTTGCAGGTGGGCGGTGCGGGAGGTGACTTCGTGGAGGATTTCGGGCTGGTTCTGGTGGAGGAGCTGGCCGTCCTGGACGAGGAGGTTGCCGCCCAGGTAGACGCGGCGCAGGTCGGGGATAGCGGCTATGAAGACGAGCGAGGCGTAGGGATCGGTGACGGTGCGGAAGCGGGTGGGGTCGAGGGCGAGAAAGTCGGCAAATTTTCCGGGCTCGAGGCTCCCGAGGCGGTCGGCCAGGCCGAGGACGTCGGCGCTGCCGAGGGTGGCGAGGCGGAGGACGTCGTAGGGGCTGAGGACGGTGGCGTCCTGGTACTTGTCACGGATGGCGTAAAGGCCGGTGCGCATGTTTTCGAACGGGTCGGCGAGGTCAGCGGAGGCTTCGCCGTCGACGCCCATGCCGACGCGGAGGCCGGCTTTGAGATAGGCGGGAATGTCGGGGACACCGCTGGCCAGGCGGCCGTTTGATAGCGGGTTCCAGCTCATGCCGGCGTTGGCCCTGGCGGTTTCGGCGAGGATGAACGGCGTGGTGTGGATGAAGTGGCCGAAGAGAAAGGGCTGCGGATTGGCGGCGTAGACCTGCGGGGTGCTTGAGGCCGTTGTGGCGGGCGAGTTGGCGGAAGTGGCTGTTGGAACTGCGCCGGTTGATGCCGGGCCGGAGACCTGGAGGCCTCCACTGGTGGTCGCTGTTGCGGCACGGCGACCAATGCTGAGAAGGCCCGTGTCGAGGAACCAGCGGAACTTGGTCTGGTCGTCGTACTGGGTATCGGGGGCTTCGAGGTAGTGGGACTGGCTGCCGAGGTGGAACTCGTCAGAGAGGGCCTTTTCGAGGTAGGCCTGGGCGACGGTGGTGTTGAAGGCGGTGACGCCGTTGATCATGACGCCGAGAAAGCGGTCGGCTGCGGCGGGGGTTGCGGCAATGGACTGCTTGGGGTGGCGCGCTGATTTCCGCTGCCCGCGTGGGCCAGTGGTGGTCGTACTGGCGGTCTGGGTGGCGGCCCAGGTGAGAAAGGCGGCGAGGGGCGGTCGGGCTTCAGCGAGGCCGTACGGGGGGACTGTGCTGGCAGCGGTTGAGGGCGGCGTGGCGAAACCGGGATCGATGCCATGGATGAAGCGGATGCCGGAGTCGAGTTCGGCGCGGAGTTCCCGGCCGTTGTAGCTGATGGCCTGGTCGAGTGGGACGTCCATGGGGCCGCGATAGCCGCCGCCGTAGTTGAAGTTGTAGGCCGTGGTCATGCCGTGCTGCAGGTGGTCGAGCGCGCCGTCAAGGGTAAACCAGTAGAAGTCGTCCGGGGCGGCGTGCCGGGCACCGTTCAGGTACACGGCGTTCAGCCAGCCGGTGAGGGTTTGGTCGGCGGCGAGGCCACGGAAGGCGGACTGCCAGAGGTGGCTGTGCGCGGAGATGAAGCCGGGGAGGAGCCAGAGGCCATGGGCGTCCCAGGCGGTGCGGGGATGGAGGTTGGCGGGTGGATCGCCTGCGGCTACGGCCAGAATGCGGCCGTCGTCGCCCACGGTGAGATAGCCCTCGATCGGGGTGCGTTGGCCCGGCGCCATGGTGAGGATGTAGGCGTGGGTAATGAGGAGCTTGGTCGAGGGCGGGGCCGGCTGCTGGGCGTGCTGCTGGGCGGGGGCAAGCGTGGCCGCCGTGGCGAGAAGCAAAGACGTGAGGCGATAGAGCATCGGTCGTCCTTTCGCTGCGGGCGCTGGTATAGGTAAGTCCAATAGATACTTAAGTATAGCGGACAGAGAACGCGACAGCGGAGCTCCGACCGATGCTTACGGTCGAAGCCCCGCACCATGCTCAGGAGCCCGGGGTGAAGTCGCGGATGTGGTCGACAGCTGCCTGGTCGAGATGCTGAAGTAGGCCGACCATGAGATCTACGGTCTTATCGAAGTCACCGCGGTTCACGATGCCGTTGTGGGCGTGCGTATATCGCACAGGAACTACGATATTCAGCGTTGGGGCTCCGGTGCCGCTCTCCTGCATCTCGGAGGAATCATCACCGTAGCCCTGCACAAGGTCGAGCTGTAGCGGGATGTTGTTCGTCCGCGCGGTGTCCTGGACGAAACGGACAAGCTTGCGGTTGGGGATCGCGGAGGAATCGTAGAGGAAGATGCCGGGACCGCCGCCGAGATGGGCCTGGGTCTCTTCCGGCCGGCCGCCCTGATCATTGGCGATGCCGCCTTCTATGGCGAGGCCGAGATCTGGTTTTACGACGTTGGAGGCGGTGCGGGCGCCGCGGAGGCCGATCTCCTCCTGGGTGGTCGCAACAAAGAAAAGCTGGTTGTTATGCGGGAGTTTGGCCATACGACGCATGGCCTCCACGAGTACGGCGCAGCCGATGCGATCGTCCCAGGCCTTGCCAAGGTAGTTTTGTGAGCCGTTCATGACCTTGAACGGTGAATCCGGAACCACTGGATCGCCAGGCTCGACGCCCATGGCGGCCGCCTCGGCCGGATCTTTGGCGCCGATATCGAGGAAGATGCTTTCGCGCGGGATCACAGCGGTACGCTCCGCGGCGGTGGCGACATGGATGTCGCGGATGCCGGTGACAGCGGTGACGGGACCTTTGCTGCCAAGGATGATCCAGCGCTGATCGACGAGGGCCTGGTCGAGCCAGCCGCCGAGCATCTGCATGGTGAGCTGGCCGTTGGAGCCGATGCGGCGCACCATGCCGCCGAGCTCGTCCATGTGGGCGTCGATCATGATGCGGGGCCCGGCGCTGCCCACCTGGCCAATGACGGAGCCCATGCCGTCGTAGCGTAGAGGCGCGGAGGAAAGCGGCTTCATCTCGGCGACCATCAGGGCGCGGACCGGGTCTTCGGCGCCAGGGGGGCCAGGTGCGTCGGAGAGCTTCTGCAGCAGCTGGACCGTCGGGTCCCCCTGCGCGAACGCTGGGAGGGACAATGCTGGAAGAGACAGGGAGACAAGGGTGCACAGGAGGAAACGCAAGGATGGCCGCATCTGCGCAGCGTAACATTACCCAAGGGTTAAAACGTCGGTTTTGGCGGGATTCTGGAGTGAAATGAGCAGACCGAGGATTGGGATTCCGGTACCCACCAGCCGCGACATTGCCTACAACCGGAGCTGCTGGCCGGACTATGTCGCCGCGGTAGAGCAGGCGGGCGGTGAAGCTGTGGGACTGGCGCTGGATCTTCCGTGGGCGCAGTTCGGTCAGCTTGCATCCGGATGTGATGGCTTTGTCCTGCCGGGGAGTCCGGCGGATGTGGATCCGGCGGGGTACGACCAGGAGCGCGACCCTTCAACCGCCGCAGCCGACCTGGCGCGGGAGGCGTGCGATCGGGCTCTGCTGCAGCATGCCGCTGTGCAGGGCAAGCCGGTGCTCGCGATCTGCTTTGGGCTGCAGATCCTGAATGTAAGCCTCGGGGGAACGCTGGTGCAGGATCTGCTGCCGGTACCCGTGAACCATTCGGCAGGAGCCAGTGTGGCCGTTGCGCATGTGGTGCTGGTGGAGCGGGAGAGTCTGCTGGCCGGGCTGCTGAGTGGAAGTGAAGCACCGGGTGACGGGTCGGCCCGCCGGTTGTCTGTGAATAGCAGCCATCACCAGGCGGTGGGTACCCCGGCGCACGAGTTGGCTGTCGTGGCACGTTCGGCAGAAGACGATGTAGTTGAGGCAGTCGAGGGACGAATCGGCGCAGCAGACATGCTCGGGGTGCAATGGCATCCGGAGCGGAGTTATGCGATCAGTGCGGCGTCGCGCGCGCTGTTTGCCTGGGTGGTGAGCATGGCGGCGGATGTACAAGGCCGGCGGGCCGAGTTGGGGATCGATGCCGGTCCTGTCTGACGCCAGGATTGCCGAACTGGTTCGGCCGTATCTGGAGGCGGGTGAGGCGATTGCAGATGTTTCGCCGACGAGAGCGTCTCCGGACGTGCTGTCCGCGGGTTTGTCGGCGTATCTTGACCTCCTGGCGCGTTGGAATGGGCGAACAAACCTCACGGCGGTGCGGGATCCTGAGTCGATGGTGCAGCGCCACTTCGGAGAGAGCGTGTTCGCCGGACTGCTGTTGGGTAGATATCTTTCTGACGGCAACGAGGTGTTGGATTTGGGATCAGGCGGTGGGTTTCCAGGGTGCCCGATCGGGCTCTTGTTCCCAGACT
>CAXTFS010000062.1:0-13306 GCA_964243395.1 uncultured Acidobacteriaceae bacterium
TCAACACCATTCGAGTCCCGAACGAAGTCCGCTCCGGCATCGAGCGAGATGTCCTGGGTGAAGTGCGCTTTGCTCCATGTGCGTTGAATACGAATCGTCTTGCGCAGCGGGCCGTCCGCAATGAGTTGAATGGAATCGACGTTGCTGATGGGTGTCATGGTGCCATCGAGCGTGCCGGGATCGATGTTCCAGGCGTCGTAGTTTTTCGGGGTGTCGACATAGGTCTGGAGTTGGTTGCCGCAACTGTTCGGAGCGAGAAACTGGACCGCCTGACCGGTGCCGTGGTCCGTTAACGCACTGATGCAACCGGTGTTCTTGTCGATCGTGACGTGAAGATGTGCGTTGTCCAGAGTAAAGGCGCTCGGGGTCTGTTCAGCGTGGAGCTCTTTGGACGAAGTCTTGTCCAATCTAACGCCTTCAGCATGGAGAACCGTGTAGCCAAGGGCAGGTACCGCTTCAACCCGGGCGAGCACGGTGAACTGGTGCGTCGCGCTGTCGGTGTTGAGGACCTGGGTTGGCACCGGGCGCTCGTTTGCGTCGAGCAGGCGCACGTCCGCAGCGGCTTCAGGGAGTTGCAGCTTGAGTGCAACGACCTCGGTGCGCGGCCACGCCTGTGCGTTGATGACGAGTATGGAGCCAGCGCCTTTGCCGCGCGTGTCGATGTTCGCAGCGAGCGTGTTCACCGCCGTCGCGCTCATCTCGCGATCGGTTTCAAAGACCTGCTTGTAATCATCCGCGGCGTCGCGATAGATCACCGCGATGCCGGAACCGGCGGCGAGGTCATGGAACTGGTTGAAGGTGATCTTTTTCCAGTTGTCGGTGATCTCCTCCGCAGGGTACTTCGCGCCGCCGTTCGGGTTCGAGACCCACGCAAAGGACGCCAGCTTCTCGGTGTCGAGCGTGGCCGTCTCGCTCCGGCGATTGCCTTCCTTGTGCTTGGCCTGGGTGGTGAACACGCCACGGTGGTACTCGAAGTAGAGCTCGTCTTTCCACGTCGGCAGGCCCATCGTGCCGGGGCCGCCTGCCGGCGGAGCCGTCCACCCGGTCGCGAGCTTGTCGTAGTTCCAGGTGGGCGAGTCCGGGTTGAGGTGCTGTTCCACGTCGGAGAAGTAGCTCTGCGCGGTGCCGTAGTGCATCGCCGGCACCGCCTCGCCCCGCTTGCCCGCGGCGATCCAGCGGTTGCCTTCGTCCAGCATGGCGCGCGTGGGGCCGCCGCCGTGATCGCCGATACCGTACAGATCAAGCATGTGCGATGTGCCGGGGTTGCGATCGGCGGACTCGGCAAAATCCGCGGTGAGGCGCGTGGGACTCACGTTGTCGTGCACGTAGTCCGTGGGGAAGTAGGTGAGCACCTTCGAGCCATCGGGCGACTCCCACCAGAACAGCCGGAACGGCAGGATGTTGGTGTCGTTCCAGTGCATCTTCTGCGTGACAAAGTAGTCCAGGCCGCTGCGTTTATAGATCTGCGGCAGCTGCCAGTTGTAGCCGAAGCTGTCCGGGTTCCAACCGATGCGCGCCACGACGCCGTACTGGTCTTTGAAGTAGCGTTGCCCGACGAGCAGTTGGCGAACGAGCGATTCGCCGTCGGGGATGTTGAGGTCGGGCTCAACCCACATGCCGCCGACGATCTCCCAGCGCCCTTCCTTCACCCGCTGCTTGATCTGCGCGTTGAGGTCGGGGTACTTGTCCGCCATCCATTCGGAGTACTGCGCTGCAGACTGCGTGAACACGTAGTCCGGATACTCATTCATGAGCTGCAGCGCGGTCGAGAAGGTGCGGTGCACCACGTCAACGGTCTCGGTGCGCGGCCAGAGCCAGGCGGCATCGATGTGCGCGTTGCCATCAAGCGTGATGTTCGCGGCATCGAGCACGGGATGGAGCTCGTCGAGGATGTGCTGCGCACGACGCAGCGAGGCGTCGAACAGAGCCTGGTTGGCGGTCGACAGCGCACGCGTGTCGATGGCCGCAACGGCAGCTTCCACACGCGGCAGCAGGTCCTTGCGCGGCGTGGGCAGCGCGGGGAGCAGGTTGGCCGCAGCGATGCACTGCACGCGCACGATGTTGGGGTCAGGACGCTTGCCGTCCACGGGCGGATCGATGCGCATGGACACGCCGGAGAAGCTCTTCTCGTCCACGGTGGCGAGCAGCTTGACGGCGACGAGGATCCTGTCGCCCGGGTGGGCTGGCTGCGCGAGGACGATGGGCTCGAGGTCTTCGCCCAGGGCCACGCGGCGGCCATTGAAGTAAATGATCTCGGGCACGGAACCGTTGGCGTCAGCGCGGAACTGGAAGGAGATCGTAGAGCCGGAGATGTCGTACCCGCCAACGGTGCGTGGGATCACGATCGCGCGGCGGTACCAGACCGCTTCCTTGGGTGCTTTCACGGAGTTGCGTCCAGTGGGCGCGGGCACCAGCTGCCAGCTCGCGTCGTCGAGCGTGGGCGACTCGCCATGCGGCAGATCGCCGGCGTGGAAGCGCCAGTCGCCGGCGGGAAGGCTGTTCAGCTCCTCGAGCGTGTGCAGCTTGGCGAGCGCGGCCGGCGAAAGATTCTTCTGCTCACGAACGGGCGTAAAGGATTGGGCAGAGAGCGCGAACGGAGCGAGGACGGGAAGAAGAGTGCAGGCGAGCAGGAGGCCGCGGAGGCGCATGCCGTCAAAGGTAGCAAACGAGACGGCCTCGATGCTTGGGAACTGGCTTGGCTACGTTAGATTGAGAGCATTCTCGAGTTTGATTTGCAGGAGCGTGCCGTTGCGCAAAACATGGGTCCTGGTTCTCTCTTTCCTCCCCTCCGTGGCACTGGCGCAGGCCGGACGCTTTACGGCGGATGACCTGGTGAAGCTCGTGCGCCTGTCGGACCCGCAGATCTCGCCCGACGGCAAGACGGTGGCGTTGACGGTGGCGCGCGCCAACCTGAAGGAGGACCGCTGGGACCCGGAGATCGACTTTGTCGATGTGACCACGAAGGAGGTGCGGGTGATGACGCATGACCGTCTCGGGATCGGGTCGGTGCGCTGGTCGCCCGACGGCACACGGCTGGCCTTTCTGGCACAGGATGCGGAGAAGAAGGCGCAGATCTTCCTCCTGCCCGTCGGCGGCGGCGAGGCCATGCAGATGACGCACGCGAAGACGGCCATCCGGCAGCTGGCGTGGCGGCCGGATGGGCAGGAGATCGCCTTTGCCGCACCGGACGAGGTGCCCGAAAAGAAGGATGAAGCCAAGTTCGAAGACGCGTTTGAAGTCGGCAACAACAGCTACCTGGAGCGTGCTGCCGCCGTGCCGGTCCATCTATGGACCCTGCCGCTGATGGCGTCGAAGGCGGGCGAGCCGAAGCGCCTGACATCGGGTGCGTGGTCATTGCCTGTGCACTCTGCGCCGGCCGGCCCACCGTCGGAGATCGCCTACACCGCGGACGGTAAAGGCATCGTGTTTGCGCGCGCCGATTCACCCATTACGGGCGAGTCGGAGTCGAGCCGGCTGGAGCTGCTGGAGATCGCCACCGGCGCGATGCATCCGCTGACCAAGGCGACGGTCGCGGAGGAAGATCCAAAGCTTTCGCCGGATGGAGCCCTGGTGGCCTACTCCTTCCCGCGCGATGGCCGGCTGCGCAATGAGGACAGCGTGTACGTGGTGCCAACAAACGGCGCAGCCGGCGCCGGTGTGGGACGTGATGCCACCCGGGCGCTGGACCATGCGGTCGGTGGCGCGGAATGGATGCCGGACGGCAAAGCGCTGCTGGTCTACGGACCGGATAAGACTAGCGTGTCCCTTTGGCTGCAGCCGTTGGATGGGCCGGCGAAAAAGCTAGACCTGGGCGGCCTGCTTCCGGCCGGGACAACGGTCGGCAAGGATGGCGCAGTGGCCTTCACCGCGACCGACGCGACGCATGCTTCCGAGCTCTTCTACATGGCGCATGCCGGCGATGCGCCCGTGCAGCTGACGCATCTGCAAACGGCGCTCGAGGGCAAGACCCTGGGCAGGCAGGAGACGGTGACGTGGAAGAGCGATCAGTTCACCGTCCATGGCGTGCTTACGTATCCGCCGGACTACCAGGCGGCTGCGGGCAAGAAGCTGCCGCTGGTGCTCTACCTGCACGGCGGGCCGACGGCCACGTCAACGGAAAGCTTCACGCCGCCGTCGCAGATCTTTGCGGCGCAGGGATGGCTGGTGCTGGAGCCCAACTACCGTGGCAGCGACAACGAGGGCAATGCCTTTGAGTCGTCCATTGTGAAGGACGCGAGTGCAGGCCCGGGACGCGACATCATGGCGGGCGTGAAGGCCGTCGAAGCGCGCGGCATCGTGGACGAGAGCCGCATTGCCGTGAGCGGCTGGAGCTATGGCGGGCAGATGACGGCTTGGATGATCGGCAACTACCCAACGGTCTGGAAGGCCGCTGTCGCCGGCGCGCCTGTGACGGATCTTGTCGACCAGTACACGCTGAGCGACAACAACGTGGAGCGTGCGGCAGGCTACGGGCCTTCGCCCTTTGTGGGCGACAACCTGAAGAGCTATGCGGCGCAGTCGCCGATCAGCTATCTGTACCGCGCCAAGGCACCGACGCTGATCATGAGCGATGTGGGCGACTGGCGCGTGACCACCACGCAGGCCTACAAGCTCTACCATGCGCTGAAGGACAACGGTGTGCCGGTGAAGTTTGTGGCCTTCCCGGTGCCCGGGCATAGCCCTGCGGACCCGATCCGTTCACGCGACGTGTGGCGGCGCTGGACAGCGTGGCTGGAGCTTTACCTGAACGGAAGCACGGCGCCGGCACAGGCGGCGGGCGCGGGCCAGTAGTACACTTCCCTTCTCATACGCTGCGGTTGCGGGTGAGGAGAGCTGATGGTGAAGGAAGAGGTACTGGCGAACGCGGCCTCGGAGCCCACACGGGATATGCCGCTCGTGCTGGGTGGCCGCGTGTTGATCGCGAACCGCCGCACACCGCTGGACCTGGGCATCGTGGAAGAGGTGCGCATCAACACCAGCGCCGTAGAGCGGCGCGCGGCGCAGGTGGGTGCGCGGCGCACGGTGAAAAAGGACTGGCAGGCCGCATGGTTGCTGCGCGCGGTCGCCTGCATGGACCTGACGACGTTGAGTGGGGATGACTCGGCCGAGCGGGTGAAGCGGTTGTGTGCCAAGGCACGCCGCCCTTTAAGCGAGGCGCTGGTACACGGGCTGGGCATTGAAGAGCTACGGCTCACGGTGGGCGCCGTCTGTGTGTATCACGCGTTTGTCGAAACAGCCGTGCGGGCGCTGGACGGTTCAGGGATCCCGGTCGCGGCGGTGAGCACGGGTTTTCCTGCTGGCTTGTCGCCGTTGGAAACACGGGTTGAAGAGATTCGGCGCAGCGTGGCGTCGGGCGCAAGTGAGATCGATATTGTGATCACGCGTTCGCATGTGTTCAACGGCGAGTGGAACGCGCTCTATGACGAAGTCGCGGCCTTTAAGGAAGCGTGCGGCGACGCACACATGAAGGCCATCCTGGGCACGGGCGATCTGCTGACGCTGCGCAATGTGGCACGAGCCTCGCACGTGGCGATGATGGCCGGTGCAGACTTCATCAAGACGTCCACCGGCAAAGAAGCGGTCAATGCAACGCTGCCGGTGTCGCTGGTGATGGTACGCGCAATCCGCGAGCATGCCGAACGCACGGGCATGGCCGTCGGCTTCAAGCCGGCGGGTGGGATCAAAACGGCAAAGCAATCGCTGGACTGGCTCAGTGTGATGAAGGATGAACTGGGACGGCCCTGGTTAGAGCCTTCGCTATTCAGGTTTGGAGCGAGTTCCATGCTCAACGACATTGAGCGGCAGCTGGAGCACTTCATTACCGGACGGTACTCGGCAGGGTACCGACACGCCCTGGCCTGAGCTTCAGGTCCAGCACAGAAGAAAGGGGAACGGCGGGTAAGCCGTCCCCCCTTGTAGCCCTGCGAGATGCTTAGGCCCGCATTGCGGCTGCGAAGATCTCTCGCGCCGCGGTCGTGCCGGTGACGTGCTCTGTGCCTTCGACACCGAAACCAATCCAGCCTGAGTTCACCGCGTCGATCATCTCTTCAAAGGCCCAGGTGCTGCCCTTCGGCGTGCCCATTTGCTCCAGTGTCGCGGCCCACGCCTCCCGCGGGATGGCCTGCGCTCGGACGTCGCGACCCAGAGCCTGGCCGAGCTCCGCGGCCAGATCGTCCGCGCTGACCATCGAGCCGAGCTCAACGTAGCGCTTGCCGGTCCAGTTGGTGGTGAGCAGCCTGGCGACCTCGGCGCCGATGTCCTGTGTGGCAACCATGGGCAGCTTGCGGTCCATGGGCGCGTAGAAGATGGGCAACGTACCGCCCTGGCCCGCCTGCAAACCGAACAGGTAGTTCTCGTAAAAGGAACCGGCGCGCACAAAGGCGATGGGAAAGGGCTCGCTGCGCAGCGCTTCTTCAAAGAGCGCCGTGGAGGTAATCAGACCGAGGCCGCTCGTCTTCTCCGAGCCCATCGAGGACAGCGCGACGACCTTGGGTGGCGCCGCTTTGGCCAGGGCTGCCTGGTAGCCGGCGATGAGAGCCTTGGCTTCGCGGAAGTCGGGCGACGGCGCCTGGACCGGCGGCATCATCAGGTACGCGCCTTCCACACCTCGGAGCGCCTGCGTCATTACCGCGGCATCTTCCCACTCACCCTCCATCAGCTCGACGCCCTGCGCTGCCCAGGCGCTCGCCTTGGCCTCATCACGCACTAGTGCCCTGACCTGTTTGCCCCCTTGCAGCAGACCCCGTGCCGCCGCGCCGCCTACCTTGCCCGTAATGCCAGTGATCAAGAACATGAGTATCGTTCTCCCCTCGGCTCAGATGTGGGCGCGGTGGCGGTGGTCGCAAAGCATTTGGCATGCCCCCAGCGAGTAGGATGTAGCCGACAGCCTGGCTCGGCGCTCCCGTGGGAGCGGGACGATTGGCCGCAGACACATGCAGAAGGAAGCACTATGGCGAGCAGTGTGATGGAGAAGTTTGCGTCGATGGACTATGGGCCGGCGTTGGAGGATGCGAGCGAGGTCACACGTTGGTTGGAGAAGCGCGGCCGCAAGGTCGGCAGCTTCTGCGACAACACCTGGACGGTGCCCGACCGAGCGGCGGACAACGCCGAAGGGGATGGCACCTTTGCCACACGGAATCCGGCCACGGGTGAGTTGCTCGCGATGGTAACGCAGGCAGATGCGCGTGAGGTGGATTCTGCCGTGCGGGCGGCGCGGCGGGCACTGCCAGGCTGGCAAGGGCTGAGTGGGCATCAGCGAGCGCGCTACCTGTATGCCTTTGCGCGGCAGGTGCAGAAGCATGCGCGGCGGCTGGCGGTGCTCGAGACCATGGACAATGGCAAGCCCATTCGCGAGTCGCGGGACATCGATGTGCCGTTGGTGGCTCGGCACTTCCTCTATCACGCCGGATGGGCGCAGTTGCTGGGCTCGCTAGATGCGAACGGTGCTGGGTTCGGCGGTGAAGACTTCCGCGGCCAGGTGCCGGTGGGCGTGGTCGGCGCGATCATTCCGTGGAACTTTCCGCTGCTGATGTTCGCGTGGAAGGTGGCGCCGGCGCTCGCCGCGGGGTGCACGATCGTGATCAAGCCCGCGGAGTACACGCCGTTGACGGCCGTCATGATGGCCGAGATCGCCGAAGAGATCGGGTTGCCGCCGGGCGTGCTCAACATACTGCAGGGCGATGGACGCGTCGGGCAGATGCTGGTCGAGCATCCGGGCATCGACAAGGTCGCGTTCACGGGTTCGACCGAGGTGGGTCGGCTGATTCGCCAGGCGACGGCCGGAACTTCCAAGAAGCTGAGCCTTGAACTTGGCGGAAAAAGCCCGTACCTCGTGTTCGACGATGCCGACCTCGACTCGGCCGTGGAGGGCCTGGTGGATGGCATCTGGTTCAACGGTGGGCAGGTCTGCTGTGCAGGGTCGCGCCTGCTGGTGCAGGAGCGGGTGGCAGAGCGGCTGTACGAGAAGATTCGCGCCCGCATGAGCACGTTGCGGGTCGGCAACCCGCTGGACAAGGCCATTGATCTGGGCGCGATCGCGGATCGGAGTCAGTGGGACCGCATCGCGGGGTACATCGACGCCGGCGTGCGCGATGGTGCCACGTGCTGGCAACCGGAGATCACGATGCCAGAGAAAGGTTTGTTTCTGAAACCGACGCTGCTGACCGGCGTTGCGCCCGCAAGCACCGTGGCGCAGGAGGAGATCTTCGGTCCGGTGCTGGTGGCGATGACGTTTCGCACGCCGGCCGAGGCGGTGGAGCTTGCGAACAATACGGCCTATGGTCTTGCGGCGTGTGTGTGGAGCGAGAACGTCAACGTGGCGCTCGACGTGGCGGCGCAGGTGAAGGCCGGTGTGGTCTGGGTCAACGCGACCAACCTGTTCGACGCGGCGTGTGGCTTCGGCGGGTATCGCGAGTCGGGGTTTGGACGCGAGGGCGGCAAGGAAGGCATGTGGGAGTATCTCGAACCGGCATGGATGCGCGGTGCGGGTGAGGACGGCGCGGTGGTGGCGCTGCCGGAGCCGGCGGCGGGGTCGGAGTTTGGTGGCGCGGCGAAGGAGAAGCAGATCCCTTCGCTGCGCTACGGGATGACAAACCTGGAGGGGGATGGCGGTGGTGCCCCCGCGAGCCTGCGCATGGCTCACACTGCGAACCCTGACATCGACCGCACGGTGAAGCAGTACATTGGCGGCAAGCAAACCAGGCCGGATTCGGGCTACAGCTTTCCTGTGCGCGGGGCTGATGGCACGTTGATCGGGCAGGCGCCACTCGGGTCCCGCAAGGACATTCGCAACGCGGTGGAGTCGGCACGGGCCGCGGCCGCCAAATGGACGAAGATGACGGCGCATGGGCGGACGCAGGTGCTGTACTTCTTTGCCGAAAACCTCGGGCAACGGCGCGGCGAGATCGTCCGGGCACTGGCGGCGTTTGTGGGCGAAGCACAGGCCGCCGTGGAGTTCGATGGGTGCGTCGAACGCGCGTTCAGCTACGCGGCCTGGTGCGACAAATACGAGGGCTCTGTGCACAACCCGCCCTTCCGCATGGTGGCGCTTGCCATGCGCGAGCCGGTGGGGGTAATCGGCGTGCTGGCGGGTGACGAAGCGCCGCTGCTGGGTCTGCTTTCGCTCGTGCTGCCGGCCATCGCGATGGGCAATGCCGTGGTTGCCGTGCCGAGCGAGCGGGCAGCGACGCTGATGAGTGCGCTGTACGCGGTGCTCGACACAAGCGATTTGCCCGGCGGCGTGGTGAACCTCGTTGCCGGCAAGGCGCACGAGCTGGGCAAGACACTGGCCGAGCACGATGGTGTCGACGCGGTGTGGAGCTTCCGCGACGAGACAACCTCCACAATGGTCAAGACCGCGTCAACCGGTAACCTGAAGCAGGTGTGGGCCTTGCACAACGCCGCGGACGGCAGCATCCGGGTTCCCGACTGGTTCGACCCGGCGCAGGGCGAGGGCCGATGGTTTCTGCGCCACGCGACGCAGGTGAAGAACGTCTGGGTACCCTACGGTGAGTGACGCCTCGGTCCGGTCAGAGCCGCTCGGCTTCCCACCGGTCAGAACGGCGTGGCCCTGCAAGAAAGAAGGATCCAATGAGCGTCTCTGATCTGTTCAGGAAGTGGGCGGGAAAGCCGGCAAGGGAAGAGCCCGCGGCGGTGCTGCCGCGGATCAAGCCGGCATCGATCGTCGATGTTGCCCAATCCCCTGACGCTGCGGCGACGGCCTCCAGCGTGTTTACCGTCGATCCGGCAAAGATGTTCGACCTTGAGGGGACCGGGCGACTGGCGGAGGTGTTCACGACGCCTCGGTTGGCTCGTGACGAAGCCTGGACAGCGAGGTTCTTTGAGGCCGTTTGGAACGCGTCGCTGCAGGTGGGCACGCCCGCGGTGTTCCAGGGGCCGGATTACTTTGCCTATGTGCGTGTCCAGCTGCCAGCCCCCGCCGTGGCCTTTGATTCCAACTGTGTGGCCAATTTGGCGGCGCAGGCAGTCGACCGGACCATGGGGATCGCGGTGTTTTCTTCAGCGCAGGCGACCGAGCCTGAGTTTGTGTTGTCGATGGGCGTGCTGGATAGCCTGCTGCTGTACGGGTCCTGGCGAGGCGACCCGATCGATCTGGCCGACCTTGCTGCAGCCGGTCAGCAGCAAGGGGCGAGCGGCATCCAGACCTCAACGCTCAAGACGGATCAGCAGGTGTTGGTTGGGTCGCCGTCAGCGACGTTTCTGCCTGCGCACACGGCTCGGGCCCTGCATCGGCATCTTGCCGAGGGTTGGAAGATCGCGGAGCCCCGTGTCGCGCTTCTGGTCAATCCGGCGTTGGCCCCAACACGCAACCTGGTCATCAATCGCAGGCTTGCCGAGTTTCCGAATCGGGAGACCGCTGACCGGCAGGGCCAAATGCTGAGGTGGTATCTGCCCCCAAAGCGAGGGTTGCTGCTGATGCCCGACGGCTGGGAGGAAAAGGACATGCTCCCCTTGACCAACTTCTTCCCGGAACCCACGAAGGGCCAGGCGACCCGGGGAGCGGCGGAACAGCCGGCTGCGGCGGAAGATGCCAGCCGTTGAATTAACCGGCGCGGCTGGCGAGCAGCGCTTCGGTGTTGCCTGCCAGCAGCTCATGGGCGCCTCGCGCGACGAGCGCGGCGGCCACGGCAGCGCCGAGTTCCTGGGCGGCGATGCCTACGGGCGCACTTTCGGTAACCTGCGCCACCTCATCGCCATCGGGCGAAACGGCCATGGCGTGGAGGTGCCAGCGCTCATCTACCCGGTGGCAGAAGGCGCCCATGGGCAGATTGCATCCGCCGCCCAGCGCCTGCAACACGGCACGCTCGGCGGAGGTCGCAAAGGCGGTGTCGGCGTGGTTCAGGGTGCGTACCGCTTCACTCACGGTGTGACGGCGGTCGGCGCTCGCCCCATCGAAGGACGAGCCATTCCGTGCAGGACTCAGGGTCTCGAGACCCAGGGCGCCCTGGCCGGGAGCCGGGCAAAGCTCATCGACGGAGAAGCGCTGGTGCACGTTTTCCGTGCGGCCTAAACGGTCCAGACCCGCTGAGGCAAGCACCAGCGCGTCGGCCTCACCGGCGGCCCACTTGCGCAGCCGCGTGTCGATATTGCCGCGCATCGCCACGAACTGCAGATCGGGCCGCAGGGCCAGCAGCATGGCCTGGCGTCGCGGGCTGGTGGTCGCGACGCTCGCGCCCATGGGCAGCATGTGCAGCCCCCAGAAGTCCTCGCAGACAAAGGCATCGCGCGCGTCGGCGCGTGACGGAATGGCGGCCAGCGTGAAGCGTGGATCAAGGGTCGTGGGCAGATCCTTCAGCGAGTGCACGGCCACATCGATGCGCCCGCCCAGGAGCGCGTCTTCGATCTCCTTGATGAAGACGCCCTTCGCATCCAGCGGCGTGCCGTCTTCAAAGGTGGCGGGCGCAACAAAGCTGGGATCCTGCATGCGGTCGCCCGTGGTGCGAATCACCTCGACCTCCACGCTGTGGCCGCCGCGGCGAAGATGGTCGGCGATATGGTTGGCCTGCCAAAGCGCAAGCTGCGAGCCGCGCGTTCCGATGCGGATAGGTGAGGTGCTCATCGGTGTCTAGAATACGCCGCTGTCGAGCCCGTCTGATGCAAAGGGCGTGGACTCATTGAGAGTCATTAGGGGATCCTGACTTAAGAGGTAAGGTCACTTCGATGGTACCCGTGCGGTCTGTGAGGCCGTCGCGGACAGCAACGCGCAACCATGTCGCTCCCGGCGGTAGGTCGATCTCCTGCTCACCACGGAAGATGCCGGAGTTCTCACCGGCAGGTGCGGTCCCCTTGCTCGCGAAGGCTTCGTTCAGGACACCATTGAGCATGGTGCCGTCAGCATCGTAGCCCGCCGCGGCAAACTCAAGTATGGGTTCTTTGCTGTTGCGGACGGCAGCTGGCTTTAACTCAGGGTCCAGTACGCGGTAGTCGATGAAGTACTTCTGTAACGGAATAGGCTTCATCACAGCCGACGGCCGGTTCTTACGCCGGCTACGAAAAACGCTGGCTCGTCCTGGATCTGCGCCATCTGCTCCGCTGTTGCGAGTACAGGCGACCCCTCGGGCCGTATCTGTGAAGTGAACAGAAGATCGTGCTGCATTGGATTGCCATGCTGAATGCTGGCGAACAATGTGTCTTTTTGACCGGAGTATGCGCGGGAGCCGCCAACAGGGATGATGCCGCTCTTCGAAGCAAGAAGACCCGCCGTGGCGAGCGCATAGCCTTGCGTCCGGGGACGCCCTCTAGGTATTCCGCTAGTTGAATGAAGAGGGAAGACGTTGCCTCTTCACTCCCCTTCCCGTAGTTCGCGCCATAGAGAAAGACGTTCGGAAGGTGGGGTTCGGGGCCTGTCGAGGACAGCGCGGTGTGTAGTAACGACTTGTCCTGCGTGAAGCCCTGGATCAAGCGCATCCTGTCCGTGCTTGAAAAGATCGCGATGCGTGTGCCGGGTGGTTTGCTGTCGATGAAGCGGAAGAGCGCGGTACGCGCGTACGCCTGCTCGGGCAATTCCATGTTGACCATGTCGTAGAGGATGATCAACAGCGAACTCTGCTCAGGCGCTGTGGGCAGATCGACAAACGTGTTCGGGGGGAGCGGGGGCGGCGGCGGAACGAAGTCCGGCCTGGCGCTGTCGTGCTCTTCAAAGGACAGAAGCTTCTGCGGTTTGTTATCTTCCCTGAGAGCGAAGTCGCCCCTCCCCAAATTACGAACCGGGTTGCCGTGGATGTCTGTGACCACGACGTCTTCAATGACGCGACTGACGGTTGTCTGAATGACCAGGTTAGGGGTGTGCGACGCCGCATCGCTGCTCTGTGCAGCGAGCGCGCTTGCGAGTGAAACAACGGCAACGAACCAGCAAACCCGCAGGAGAAGCGTGCGATTGTGTCCGCTACCGAGACTGCGCGCGGCCTGCTGCATGGCCGCCATGCTCGCAGAGCGTTCCACCGCCGTGCAAGCGCAATCTGCGCCCGCTCGAGCGTCCCGGGACCGGCACTGGCTTGTCTTTCGCCCCGGGGTCGCCTAAGATTGCCAGAGCAGACGTATCCGGTCCTCCGTGCAAGAGCCGTGACTTCCCCGGCAGATGGCGGACGAGATGAGTGGGCGAGAAGCCCACTTTTTGTTTGCGGTAAAGCTTTTCAAAGACTGGGACGGCGATCCACCGGCTGGACGGCGACCCACGCAACGATTCCTGCTACCTCCTCCCTTATGGCCCTGTCGATCGAGACAATTCCCGCCACTGCCGACCGCGTCGCGGCCTCGCTGGGGCCCGACGTGGTGGATATGGAGTTCC
>CAXTFS010000063.1:0-13106 GCA_964243395.1 uncultured Acidobacteriaceae bacterium
ACGTCTGTGCATTGGCCCCCATCGCCACCGTTACCGGCAACGAGATGCTGTCCGTGCCATCCGTGACCGTGTATTGCGTCTTGCCCGCGTTCGTGTCGACGGAGTAGGTGTATTTGCCCACAGTGAACGACAGCTTGGGATGGGCGTTCAGCGTCGGATTCGCGCCGTGCACCTGCATGGCACGACCCATTGGTGTCCCAGGCTGTCCAAAGGACTCGGCGGAGTGGCACTTCGCGCAGCCAGTGGGGTCAGCAGCCTTTTGGGCAACGGCCGACAGGCTCACGAGCGCAAGCCCGAGCCACAGGCAGAGCTTAGTCGTTGACATGGTCGGCGGTCTTCTTGTCTGACAGCTTCAGGCACAGCAGTCGTTCTTGCCGGGCTTCATCCTTACGGCCGAGTTCCGAGTAGGCCTTCGCCAGACTAATGTGGGCCTCGAGATTGGCTCCATCCGATGAGAGTGCCCCATCGAGATGCTCGACAGCCCCTTTCGCATCTCCGGTCTCCAGCAGTGCGCGACCAAGGACCAGCTGGTTCATCGAAAGCCTGGCGTCGACTTGAACAGCCTTCCGTGCCACGGGCAACGCCTGCGCGTAGTCTCCACGGAACTCAAGTGCCCACGCGAGCATGGTATTTCCGAGTGCCCCTGCCGGCGCGGTTGCGACTTCGGCCTGTAGTTCCTGGATAGCTTGATCCAGATCGATGTTCAGCAGCAGATACCCGCAGAAATAATGGACGTATC
The DNA here is from genome assembly GCA_964243395.1 of uncultured Acidobacteriaceae bacterium. Classification (GTDB taxonomy): domain Bacteria; phylum Acidobacteriota; class Terriglobia; order Terriglobales; family Acidobacteriaceae; genus Granulicella. Next base: position 740 of record CAXTFS010000063.1, read on the forward strand.
CAACGCTTGGGTAGTCCGTGAGCAGCCGGTGGAACGCCGCTACGCCGGCGGGGGCATCTCCGGAGAGCGTGGTCAAGGCCGCGTTGCCCGCTGCCTCTGCCACCTGGAGATCGGCGGCCGAAGCAGACTCAGGCAAAAGGGGCATACGAAGGCCCGCCAGACCGAGGCCGATCGCGAGGTCCCGGTTCGCAATACCCTGCTTGGCAAACGCCGTGTACTTGGCGATGGCCTCTTCAAACCGGCCTAAACGGGTCAGCAGCAGGGCTTCGTGGTACAGCAGGATCTGGGCGTTGCGCGGCTGGGAAGCGGCTCCCATTGCAAGCGCATGCTGAATGTCGCCGAGCGACTCCGGGTAAGAGCCCGCTCCGTACTCGCAAAGTCCGCGCAGGGCGTATGCCGCGACAGCTTTTGGACTGAGTTCGATGAATTGGCTCAGGGCCTGCCGGGCTGGCTCGAAGTGGTCGAGCCGGTACTCGAGGTTCCCCAGAAACCACCAGCCGTCCGCCCAGCCCGGATCTGCGGTCACGGCTTCCCTGTAGAGCGTAATGGCCTGCGGGATGTCCCCGGCGTCTCTTGCTGCGTTGGCTCGCGCGCGCAATGGGGAGGCATCGACAACGGGCGACTGTGTTCGCCCACGGAATGGAAAAAGGACCAGCAGGAAGAACAACGCGACGTTCCGAATTAACACGCTGTCTCCTACGAACCCGACGGCCAGGCTGAGCAACTCAGCATTGGCGCGGCCTGGTGCAACCCCTGTGCGGGACTGTCTCTCTGCCCCGCGAATACCGCAGCCTGATTTGAAGAAGATTCTCCCGGAACGGTCCCACGGGTGTCAACCCTGTAGCGCTTCAACCCCAGATTGAGCCGCATTTAGGGAAGACGAAACAAAATGGTTGACACCCTCAATCGTGGGCGTGTATCACTTTCCCCGATCCAAAATGATCATATTTGGTGCACCCGAAGACCACTGTTAGGTGGCTCGGTGGTAACGATCTCAGCTATGCGAACACGTATCTCGGCAATTCTTTTGGGAGAACAATCAATGTCGGCGAACCTCAAGCCTCAACCTCGGCATTGGAGCGCAAGAGCAGCTAGCTCCAAAGTTTTATTCGCAGTGTTCCTCCTGCTCTTTTGCTGGAGCGGTAAAGCACAGCAGCTCACCGGTACGATCACGGGTACCGCCTACGACGCGACGGGTGCCGCCGTACCGCAGGCGACCATCCTGCTCAAAAACGATGCGAGCGGTGACGCACGTACTTCGGTTACCGATAAATCGGGCCACTTTGCCATTACTGGCGTTCAGCCCGCCACCTACTCCGTCACTGTCTCTGCCGCCGGTTTCCGGAGCTGGGAGGAGAAAGGCGTTGTCATGGGCCTCGGTGACGATCGCGAGCTCGCCAACATCAAGCTCCAGGTGGGCGGCAGTCAGCAGACGGTTGAAGTGATCGCCGGCGCTGATGTCGTGGTGCCGGTCGACACCGCTGAGATCAGCACCTCGCTGAACTCGCAGATGATTGAAGATTTCCCGCTCGCAGGCCGCGACGCCGGTGAGTTGCTGAAGGTCGCTCCCGGTATGGCGATCAACACGGGCCAGGGCGCCGGCGGCTTCAACGATCGTGCGGTCGGCTCCAACAACGGCCCGGTCGGTGACTACTCCGCCAACGGCACCCAGCCCAACGGCACCATCGCGTACATGCTGGACGGTGCCAACCTCGTCGATCCAGGCAACGACGGCACGCAGATCGCGAACATCAACCCGGACATGGTCTCGAACATCAAGATCCTGATGTCCAACTACGGCGCCGAGTATGCGAAGGGGCCGGTGATCTTCGAGGCCTTCAGCAAGAGCGGCGGCCAGCACTTCCATGGCGAGGCGTACCTCTACACCCACAACGCCGCGTTAAACTCCGTCGACGCCTACACCAAGAGCCAGGGCGGCAACAATGCCGCGCAAAGCTACTACTACATGGGCGGCAACGTTGGCGGTCCGGTCATCCTGCCCTTCCTCAAGTTCAATCAGAACCGCAACAAGCTCTTCTTCTGGGGCGGTTATGAGTACATGAAGCAGCAGCCCGCCGGTTCCATCCTCAACTACAACACCCCAAACACCGCACAGCGCGCTGGTGACTTCAGCAATGCCGGCGTACCTGCGGGCGCCCTCAGCACCTGGCCTGGCTTCTATAGCCAACTCACACAGAACGTTCCTACCGGCGGCACCGCAACCTCCATCCCGGTGGCGGCCTTCGACAAGAACATCCCCGGCATCCTCGCGCTCTACCCGATGCCCAACGAAACTCCGACCCCGGGCAACGGCTACAGCAACTTCAGCTATGCCAACACGACGCCTGTCAATCGCTGGGAGGCTACCGGCAAGCTGGATTACGCGATCAGCGATAACGATAAGTTGACCGGGTCGTACACCCTGCAGAAGGAAGGCGACGAGGCCCCGATCTCTATCTGGTGGTCTGCTCCCTGGACGCTTCCCTATCCTTCACCAGCTGCCTCGCAGACGACCACCTACGTCATCCTGTCGAACTACACCCACGTCTTCAACCCGACCACGACCAACGAGTTCGTCTTCACGTGGTCTCATTTCGTCAATCCGTATAAGCTTTCCAATCCATCCGCTGTCTCCCGCACCACCACCGGCTTCGGTGCCCAGGGACTGTTCGGCCACACCACGGACCAGATCCCGAACTTTGAAGGTCCTTGGGGCGGTACGCTTGCCAACCTGGGTTCGAGCTACAGCTTCACCAGTGGTTCCTTCGGCGGCACCAAGCAGGTACCGGCCTTCTATGACAACGTAACCAAGGTCATTCAGAACCACACGCTCAAGGCCGGCTTCTACTGGGATGAGCAGCAGAATATTCAGAACTCCGCTGTTGCCGACAACGGCATCTACAACTTCGCTCCCTACGGCAGCAACAGCACCACGAACATCGTTGCCGATTTGGAACTGGGCAACATCAACAGCTACCAGCAGCAGAACTACGCCCCGATCCAAAACATCAAGTGGCATCAGTGGTCTCTGTATGCACAGGACTCATGGAAGCTGAACAAGAAGCTGACGGTAAACTACGGCCTTCGCTTCGATCACATGGGTCAGTGGTATGGCATTCCGGAAGGCTTCCAGGTCTGGAATCCCGGCACCTACGTCAACAGCACGAGCGCACCCAATAACACCGGCCTGCTCACACACTCTGCAAACGCGTCGATCCCGCTTTCCGGGTTCCCGTCGCGGCTCTTCTTCTACTCTCCCCGTGTCGGCTTCGCCTATGACCTGTTTGGGACGGGCAAGACCGTCATCCGCGGTGGTTTTGCTCGCTACATGTACCAGGTGAGCACTGAAGTCGGCAGCGCCGGCAACGGTCCGCTTGGCTCCTTCGGGTACACCACCCCAACGGTGTTCGACGGTTATGCGAACGCGTCCACCTTCACGCCACCGTCGAGCGTTGCGCAAAATGGCGGCAGCATTTACGCCATGGAGCAGGGCGACGATCGCGTTCCCTACACCAACGACTGGAATGCGACTCTATCGCAGGCGCTCAAGTGGCGCTCTGTTGTCGAGATCTCATGGGTCGGCAATCGCAGCGTAAACGAATACCTCGATGGTTCGAACAGCAACCTGGGGAACCTCAATAACGTCACGCCCGGTGGCTTCTTCAAACCGGATCCGCTCACCGGGCGGTATCTTTCGCCCGCTGCGCCAGGATGCGGCTCGGACCCCTCGCTTTACTGCGTCGCCAACCCTACCGCTTACCAGCCGACGTTCAACGCCAACGACTACCGTCCGTTGGTTGCCTATCAGAACGTCTACCTGCTGACCCATTCGCCGTATTCGAACTACAACTCGCTGCAGGCATCGTTCCAGAAGCAATCCGGTCCCGTCACCTTCGTGACTAACTACACCTTCAGCAAGGTCCTCGGTATCCGGGACGGTGGTTCGAACAACGGTGCCGGCAACGGAACGGGTGTGGATCCGTTCGTTCAACAGAACAACTACGGTCCGCTGGCCTACGATCACACGCACATCCTGAACTTCACCTACAACTGGCGTCTGCCTAGCCCCATTCATGGCAGTGGCTTCGGTCACCACCTTCTCGGGGGCGCGGTTAACGGTTGGCAGGCTTCGGGCTACACAGCCTTCCAGGCCGGTTCTCCGCTGCAGCCGTCTCTCGGCGGTAACCTCAACACGACCTTTGTGAACGGACTTACCGTTCCGACGGTCGCTCATCCCGATCTTCCGGATAACAGCATCGCCCTCCCGAATGGACTCCGTGCTGTCAACATCAACACATCCACTTGGTTTGGATCCAATGCGTACAACGTGCTGGTTCCGGCAGTCACCTGCAATCCTACGAAGAATCTGCAGAAGGGGCAGCGCTTTAACCCCAACTGCTTCACAACTCCCGCGTATGGACAGCAGGGACCAACCATCCTTCCCTACATGCGCACGCCGAACTACTGGGACAGCGACCTCGGGGTCTACAAGAGCTTCCGGATTGCTGAGAGCCGGCGTATCGAAATTCGGGCTCAGGCAACTAACTGGCTGAACCATCCTCTGCGCCAGTTTGGCTTGGCGAACCAGACCGACGAGTCGCTTAACTTCACCCAGCAGACGGCGGCGACCTGCGCTACCTGCTTCACAACAAGCACCAGCGCTACGGGCGTTGTCACGAAGACGCCTCTCACCGTGACGTCACTCTCACCAACCAACACCAACACGCTGACCACGGGAACTCCGGCCTTCAAGACAGGATCACGCTTTGTGACCCTTGCGGCGAAGTTCTACTTCTAAGCGTTCGTTCACCGGGGCGGGGAGATTGGTACCAGCCAGTCTCCCCTGCTCTCCTTCAGGCCTTATGTATCAGCGACACCAGCGGCACCTTCAATCAGACCTGCATCACCTGCTCCTCTTGTTTACTGCTGTTTTTTGCAGCTACAGCGCAGCGTCAGCCCAGGGGCCACAGAAGCCCGAAGCGGCTCCGATCCATTTCGACCTGAACAAATTACCGTTTCACATGGAAGATGACGAGACCCCGGGCAAAAATGCACCGGAGGCGATGGGGGGCGGCGTGGCAATTTTCGACTATAACGGCGACGGCCGGCCCGACATCTATTTCACCAATGGCGCAAACATCGCCACCCTCAAGAAAGATTCGCCTAAGTACCGCAACCGCCTCTTCCGCAACGACGGACACGGAAAGTACACCGACGTCACGGAGCAGGCCGGCGTTGCCGGAACGGGCTATGACATCGGGGTCGCCGTCGCAGACTACGACAATGATGGGCGTCCGGATCTCTTTGTCTCTGGCGTCTACAAGAACACGCTCTATCACAACAATGGCGACGGAACCTTCACGGACGTAACGGCCAAGGCGGGACTGAACACATCCCTCGATCCCGAGTTTGGGCCGCTCTGGAGTGTTGCTGCGGCCTGGGTCGATGTGAACAACGACGGCCTGCTTGACCTGTTTATCGTGAATTACATGCAGTGGAAATACACCACCACCCCGCTCTGCTCATTCAAGGGCGTCGGCGATTACTGTCACCCGCGCTACTACAAGGCCCAACCGAATCAGCTATTCCTGAACAAGGGCGATGGGACCTTTGAAGATGTCTCAGCCGCGTGGGGAATCCGTCAGCATCCGGGGAAGGGCATGGGCGTCGGCGTGGCCGACTACGATCTGGATGGCAAGCCCGATCTCTTTGTGACCAACGACGCGAGCTACAACAGCCTCTTCCACAATCTTGGCAACAAGTTCGAAGAAGTTGCCTTTGAAGCCGGTGTGGCTCTTCCCGAGGATGGTAGTTTCATCTCCGGCATGGGACTGGATTTCAGAGACTTCAACAATGACGGCTATCCGGACATAGCGTACGTCGCCCTGAACAACCAAACGTTCCCCTTGCTGCAGAACACTGGCAAAGGCGACTTCACAGAAGTTACGACGTCCAGCGGCATGCGCGAGGCGAGTCTCAAAATGGCAGGCTATTGCGCGGCGTTGTACGACTTCGACAACGACGGCTGGAAAGACCTGTTCGTTACGCGCGGTCATGTGGAAGCCATGCCGGTGCCGGGCGCTGATATCGACCAGTTCAACACCGTGTTCCGCAATCCCGGCAAGGCCGGTAAGTGGGTAGCGCTTACGGAGACTGCGGGCTTCGATGCTTCCCCGGGCGGTCGGCATCGGGGATGTGCCTTTGGCGACCTGGACGGGGACGGCCGTGTAGATATCGTTGCGACGGCCCTCGATCGGGATGCTGAAATCTGGATGAATCGGAGTGCGAAGGGAGCTCACTGGCTGGATGTTCAGCTCCGTGGCGTCAAGAGCAATCGCGATGGTATCGGCGCGCGGGTCAAGATCGTCGCAAAGGGCGGAACCCAGTACAACCACATGACCACCAGCGTTGGTTATGCTTCTTCGAGCGATGGCCCGGTCCACTTTGGGCTTGGACAGGATACAGGTGCAGAGCTGGTGGAGATCCGCTGGCCGTCGGGTCGGGTGCAGACTCTTCATGATGTCCCCGGCGACCAGATATTGAAGGTCACGGAGAGCGTGAACTAGCGTGATGTCTCCTGATGTCCGCCATTCGAACTTACAAGGTATGAAGAGATGAATTGATCCAAATCTGATTACGTCCGCAACATTGATTGAACAATGAGCTAGTCATAATGCCAACGGAGAATGCCACAGTGAAACGTACGTTACCGCAACTAACTGAGAAGACCGTCTCCCGCCGCAGCTTCATGGCCGGTGCAGGAATGATGGCTACTGCCGCTTGCGTCACAGGCTGCAGCGGCGGCGACACTCTTCCCCTGCCTCAGACACCAACAGGATCCACAACCACGCCGCCTACTGGCTTGACGGACGCTGACTATCTCAATTTCGCCCTGAATCTGGAGTATCTGGAGGCGGAGTTCTACCTTCGCGCCGCTACCGGTGTGGGCTTAAACATCGCGGACAGTGGCAATATCACCAGCCAGACAACCGGCGGAAGCCAGGTGCCCAGCCTGTCTGTCCTGCAGCAGGAATACATCAACGAGATTGCGCAAAACGAGCTGGATCATGTGCGCTTCCTACGCAACGCCCTGGGAGTTGCCGCAGTCGCCGCGCCCCCAATTGACTTTGCGGCAAGCTTCGGAGCTCTCGCGACCGCTGCCGGTCTGCCAAGCACCTTTACGCCGTTTTCGAGCTACGGCAACTATCTCATCGGCGCTTTTATCTTTGAAGACGTCGGCGTTACGGCGTACCACGGTGCGGCGCTCCTGCTCACCAGCAAGACCAATCTATCCGCCGCCGCGGAAATTCACGCGGTAGAGGCTTACCATGCAGCTTCGATTCGCTCCCAGATCGTGGCCATGGGCGGTTCGTTGATCACCACAGCAAACGCCGTTCAAACGCTGCGGGCTTCACTGGGCGGCGGTATGGAAACTACGCTGAGTGCAACCGGCATCGTCGCCGCTGACCCCACCAACTCCATCGGCTTCAAGCGGACGACCGACGAAGTGCTGCACATCGTCTACGGCGCCGCCGGTGGTGCGGGTGTGAAGAGCGGCGTGTTCTTCCCCAGCGGAATGAACGGCAACATCAGCGTAACGAAATCGTAGGCACGGAGACAAAATGGCTACCCTGGAAACACAACAGCTAGACAACATCATCGCGAGCAGCCGACGTAAGATGCTGACGCTCGGCGGTGCAGCACTTGCGGGTGTTGCACTTACCTCCATGGCGAAGGCGCAGACGGCAACGACCCCGACCTTGACTGACGCTGACTACCTGAACTTTGCCCTGAACCTTGAGTACCTCGAAGCGAACTTCTACACGCTTGCGGCGACTGGCCAAACGATCGATCAGCTAGGCCTGGGTCTCACTGGTGTGGGGACACAAGGTGCGGTGCTCACAAAAGCAGGCGGTCCGACGTCCTGCAAGGTCCCGTTCGCCAACTCGTTGGTGCACAGCTACGCCACAGAAGTAGCGCAGGAGGAGCGCAACCATGTTGCTTTCCTTCGCGGCGCTCTCTCGATGGCAGCAGTAGCGCAACCAGAGATCGATCTGGTCAACAGCTTCAACGGACTGGCCACGCTGCTCAAGATCCCCGGCGTCACCTCCTTCGATCCATTCGCTGATGACGCCAGCTTTCTGCTGGGCTCGTACATCTTTGAGGATGTCGGTGTCACCGCCTACACGGGTGCCGCGCCTTCGTTAACCGTCCCCGGCAATCTGGATGCCGCAGCAGGGATCCAGGCCGTAGAGGCCTACCATTCGGGCCTGATCCGCACAACCATCTATGGGCTCGATCAGCAGCCGAATAAGCTTGGAGTCCTCGGTACGCAACCGCAAGGTACGCTGCGCACGGTGGCTACAGCCATCTCTGCTCTGCGAGCTTCGGTCGATGGATCCAAGTCAACCACCACCGCGAACACGCAGGGCGATGACATCGGTCTTGGGACACAGCAGGTCGTGCTGAACGCGTCCACGAGCCTCACGGCAACGACGCTTGTGAATGCCACCACGACCGGTTCGATCAATGCCCTGGGTTCCACTGGAACTGCGGGCTCCATGGTCTTTGCCCGCTCCGCGGCTCAGGTGCTTCTCATCGTCTACGCCGGCGGCACAGGTAAGGGCGGGTTCTTCCCTGCCGGCCTGAATGGCATCGTCAAGTAACGCGAACTAACCCAGGCGGCAGACCTGTTGCGGGTCTGCCGTCGCCTTTTTAGGCGTTGGGCGGCACACGATAGCCAAAGCTTTTATCCAGAACTCCCGCAACGGTCATCACGACTTCATCCTGGTGGGGCCGACCCGCAACCTGAACGCCTATCGGCAACCCTTCAGCAGACGTGCCGACCGGAACGATGGCAGCCGGAGAAGCAAGCACGTTAAACCACTGCGTATACCGCATCGCATCCCAATACCCGACGGTCTGCCCGTCGATGCTCCAGGACCGCTCGCCATGCCGGAAGGCCGGAACCGAACAGACCGGCATCAGCAGGATCGGGTAGTCACGCGTCTCTTCAAAGAATCGCTCTCGCCACTGATCCATGTCCGCCCACGCCTGCAACAATCCCGCGGTGGTGAGAGGCGGCTCGGCATCCGCGTCGTGCAGGAAGTCAGTGAACATCGGGCCGAGCTCAACCCGCCGCCCGGCAATCATCGGTTCGTAAAACAGCGCACCACACTGCAGGAAGAAGATGCGCCAGAGTTCCCGAAGCTGCTCGAACCCTTTAGGCCGATAAAGTTCCACCCGGAAACCCTGCTCTCCCAGGCTTTTCGCCGCCGCGCGGACAGCAGCACGGGTCTCTGCCGTGACGGGTGCCAGCCCGTCGTCCTCGAACCAGCCGATGGTTCGCTGTCGCGCATGCTCCAGGGTTACAGGCCGGTAGGGCGCAGGCGGCGCGACAGTGAGCCCGCTTGAGGTTGAAAGGATGTCAAAGAGCAACTCCACGTCACCCATCGTGCGCGCCATCGGTCCCAAGGCACCCAGGCTGCTGAACGGACCCAGGTTGGCCGGCCTGTGGCCGCGCGGGGAGATGCGGCCTGGGGTTGGTTTCAGCGCACAGATGCCCGTGAAATGCGCCGGCTCCCGCACCGATCCGCCGCTGTCACTACCGATGCCGCCTGCGGAAAGACCAGCCGCAATCGCCGCCGATTCGCCCCCGCTTGACCCGCCCGCGCTACGTCCCAGATCCCACGGATTGTTGGTAGGTCCGGTCAGATCGTTCGCCGTTTCGTAAGCCATCAGGAGCTCCGGGCAGTTCGTGGTGCCCAGGATAATGGCGCCTTCTGCCCTTAGCGCCGCCACGGCATCTGCGTCACGCTGCGCGACCTGCCCCCGCAGCAGGGTGCTGCCGATCTCGCAGCGGTGCCCCGCTACCTCGATCGAGGACTTCACAGTCATCGGCAGACCCGCGAGCCGTCCGCTGTTCCGAACCCGCGCCTGCGCCCGGACGCGTTCCGGGTCGAAATCAACGAACGCATTCAGCAGTGGATTCAGTTGCTCGATCCGGGAAATATGTTCCTCCACCAGTTCGACGGGAGACACTTTTTCCGTACGCAGCAGCGCCAGCTGCTCCACCGCAGAAAGCAGGGCAACACTCATGCTTCGATACTATTTCGCCGGCGACCGTCGAAGCACCGCCGGGACCCTCCGTCGTTGAGGACGTGGAAGCCGGCGGCGCGCCACTCTCCTACAATCGAGAAGTGAACGACGAGCAGGATGACGTGCGTGAGCACAGGCACAGCTGGGAGGGGTTTGTTGCGGATGTTGTGTCCCCGCTCGGCGCAGATGAGCTCAGGAGCTTTGCCCATCGGCGTGTCCTGATCACCGGCGCCGGTGGCTATCTTGGGTCAGCTTTGGCGCGTGCTCTTGCCGCGGCCCGGGTTGCTCAGCTCGTCCTTCTGGACATCGCCGAGTTTGGGCTCTACCGCCTCCAGCAGGAACTCGCCGCATCAGGATGCTTGGTGGAGGCCGTGTTCCTCGTCGGCGACGTTTGTGACGAGTCTCTGCTCCGGGAGATCTTCGCCCGTCACAGGCCGGAGATCGTCTTCCATGCTGCCGCGCTGAAGCACGTCCCGCTCATGGAGGCCAATGCGCTCGCAGCGGCACAGACCAATGTGCTGGGAACGGCGAGCCTGGTCAGGGCCGGAGCGCAGGCCGCCGTTGCGAGCTTTGTGCTGCTCTCCACCGACAAGGCTGTGGAACCGATCAGCGTCATGGGGGCCTCCAAGCGCATGGCAGAGCAGATCGTCCTGCGGGAACGGCAGGACGGCCGTTCTGCGTTCAAGGTGATCCGCCTGTGTAATGTGCTTGGATCCACGGGCAGTGTGGCACCGCACTTCGCTCGGCAGATCGAAGCCGGAGGCCCGCTCACGGTGAGTCACAGCGCCGCAACACGTTTCTTTCTGTCGAGAGCCGACGCGGTGCGCCTCGTCCTCCGTGCCTGCCTGGACGACTCGACGACCGACTTGCTGGTGCCGCGAGTGGGCCCGGCTCGGCGCATCGAGGAGTTGGCGCGATACCTGCTCCGCCGCGATCCCAAGGCGGGCGCCCCGGTCACGATTGCCTACACCGGGTTGCGCCCCGCCGACAAGCTGCATGAGCAACTGGTCGGCTCCGGTGAGACGGAAACTGAGCATCCGGACCCCGCGTTCGTGGGCGTGCAGTCACCCTTCTCCGAGTCGTTCTTGCAAGTGGCCCTCGATGACATCAAGGGGGCAGTCGCGACACGCGACCGCAGCCGCTTACGCAGCGCCATGCAGAAGTCCCTGCCCGAGTACCTTCCGCAAACAGAACAGACCCAGGCGGCAGGCGGAGTGCACGCATGAAGACGATCGCGGTCGTCACCTCCTCACGAGCCGATTACAGCCACTTGTACTGGCCTCTGAAGGCGCTCGAAGCGCACCCTGACGTCGCCCTCAAGCTCATCGTCATGGCGTCGCACCTCTCCCCGGAATTCGGACAGACCGTTCGCGAGATCGAGAATGACGGGTTGCCCGTTGCCGCGCGCATCGAATGCCTGCTCAGTTCCGATACGGACGTTGGCATGGCCAAGAGCATCGGGGTGGGTGTGCTCTCGCTGGCAGACACCCTCGGCGCCATGCGGCCCGATTTGCTGCTGCTGATTGCCGATCGCTACGAGATGCTGGCACCGGCTGCCGTGGCACTCGCCTTGCGCATCCCGATCGCCCACATCGAAGGCGGCGAGCGCAGCGAAGGCGCCATCGATGATGCCGTGCGCAATGCACTCACCAAGATGAGTCACATCCACTTTACGTCGACCTTTGCCGCCCGTGATCGCGTCATCAGCATGGGTGAGGAGCCGTGGCGTGTACACCGGGCGGGCGCGCCTTCGCTCGATCATCTGCGGCTGAGTTCCCTGCCCACACGCGCCCAGTTGGAGACAGCGCTCTCCGTCGATCTAAGCCTGCCGACTATTGTCGTGGCGTACCACCCGGTGACGCTGCTCCCAGACACGACCGGGGAAGCGGAGGCGCTCTTCACGGCGCTGGCAAAGGCACCTGAGCAGCTTCTGTTCTGTTATCCGAACGCGGACGCGGGAAGCCGCGAGCTGGTGCAACGCGTGCGGACGTTTCTCCAACAACGTGGCAGTGGGCGGCTGTTTGTTAACCTGCCCGCCGTGCAGTACTGGGGGCTTCTGCGCCAGGTCCAGGCCGTCATCGGCAACTCCAGCAGCGGCATTATGGAAACGGCTTCCTTCGCGCTGCCAACCGTGAACGTCGGGCTGCGCCAGGCCGGACGAGAGCGTCCGCGCAACGTGATCGATGCGCCCGCGGACGCCGATGCCATCACCGCTGCCCTGCAACAAGCCCGGGATGATGCTTTCGTCGGTTCACCCCGAGGCATGATC
>CAXTFS010000064.1:0-13105 GCA_964243395.1 uncultured Acidobacteriaceae bacterium
CTCCGAGGGCGATCACAATCGAGCCGTGGTGGGCGTCGGCGCTGGTTGGCAGAATCTGGAAGAAGTCGCCTCCAATCTCCCCAAAGGGCCTATACACACTGGCGATCTCAAAACCCGGTACGGAGAGATTTGTCTCTGGTATAAGCACCTGCTGCACCGTTCTTGCGGCCTGGCGCTCCCGCTCGAACGACTCCTCATGCAACCGCGTTCGGGTGAAGCGGTAGATCAATATGGCCAGCATCGCGAGCAGAAAGAGAGTGTCCGGGATGTCGTAGATCGACAGGGAGAAAGGCCACGCAACTGGTTCATAGAACCAATCCGGCATGCTCCGGATCCTGCCGTCCTGCAAGCCAATCCAGATCATGGCGGAACCCTGATGCACTATTTGCTGCATGAGGATCGGAGCCACCAAGAGACGCGCGTCCAAATGGCCCTGCCAGGCGCGACGAAGAACAAGAGCAATCAGCCACAGGCTCAGGGGCAAAGAAATTAATACCTCCAGGTTTTGCGACCACGGCCCTGGGGGAATGCCAAACCATGCTTCGCATACTGCCAGGGGTGCGCTAGCCGCTGTCGCCACAATGGCGGCCCAGTACCACCAACCTCTTCTTGCGCCGAGAAGCCGTGCATAGAAAAAGATCTCGGCAACATCAGTCGCTCTCCTCAGGAAAGTGTCCACTAGTTCGTAGGTCGACTCGCTGAGAAGATGGAAGCGGAAATACAGGAGGTACTCGCGAGATGCGGCGGAAAGTAACAATGCGACAAAGAACCACAGATATTCTCGTTCGGTGCGACGGGAAAGAAAAAGCGCTGGCGGTGAAGCCAGCAAGCGTATCGAGCAGCGCAAGAAAGATCATGCTCACACTATCGAAGGCTTTGGCCCAATCGCCATTCCGCGATCTCACTTCCATCAGGTGTGCATCCCCGACTCGTATTCCTCCCCTGATGCTCGATGAGACACCGCCGCCGTAAGGCGACCCGGGCTGAGACCACACACGGATCGCAAGAGACACTTCTTGACGGGTGTGTGCTGACAGCGGAGGAAGCAGAACAGTCCTTGCATGCTCGTTTGCCGGCCAAGGATTGGGCGGCAATCCACCTTGGGCAGAAACAAGCTGGCCATTCACAAACAATTGGTAGCTCCCAAGAACGAGTGGTATGTACAAAGCAAGGGGTGGTGCGTTAGCTGGAACAAGCAGTGTGCAGCGGTACCATGCATTACCCCGGTAGCCCGCTTCGTCCCAGCCTGATGCGGCTCTGATCGGGGACCATCGGGAATCGTCAAAGGTCGGGCTGGACCACGACGGATCGTCGCCCGTCTTGAAGCGCCATTGACCTCGCAAAGAAACGTCGAGTTCGCGGTCGTGGTCCAGGTCAAAAATCGCTGCCGAAGCCTGAGGTGAGTTCTGGGCTGAGGCGACCTGCAGGAAAGCCACGAGCATTAACACCGTCAACACACGGCATAGATGGCGTGTCTCCGAGTGATGGCTGAGCAGACTGGGTTCCTCGCATGCCTTGGGGTAGCAGCCATACTAACCTGCTCACGGCAATACTCTGACTGTGATCAGCAACCAGACTGCATTTATGAACAGCCCTCATTCCAGGGAAGGCCCGCGCGGAGCCGAAGCCATAGCTGCAGTTGCCGAGAGGGGCGGTTTCACGGGACGGGGTGGGCTGCTGGTGGCGCCCAGATTGATGTCGCCCGGGTTGTGACCTGCACCGGAAACAGCTTCGTAGCGGGTCGCGACGACGGCGAAAAAGGTGTGGTGAGCCCATCTTTCGGGATCGTCTACAAGGGGCTAGAGAACTGTGTCATAACGAACAACGTCTTGCACGGCGGGGCTCTACGAACGCTGATGCTTGACCTTGGAGAGCACCGCGGGGGCGTGATCGTCCGAGACAATCCTGGTCGGCTTGCGATCAGCGACAGCAAATGAAGAAAGCAACGCCCTACATCTGGGAACAGTGACGACGCAGGAACGCTGGCCTTTTGCGATCGGGTTGGGGAGCAAGCCCAGCTCACAGAGGCAACTCCCCATCCTCTGCAGCCTTCGCCGCGGCTCTCATCATCTCAGGCCCGTTGTTCCGCACGCTGTTGACCTTCGGGTTCGCTTCATAGACTTCCATCTCCTCCGACTCATATGGTCGCAGGAGATCGAACGGCAAGCGTTCAGTCTCCTCGCGGTCCAGCCAACGGTCGTAGTCACGCGTGTGCAGGATGACCGGCATGCGTGGATGTATGCGGCTCATCATCTCGTTGGCCTCTGTGGTGAGGATGGCAAAGGACTGGAGCCAGTGGCCTTGCGTGTCCTTTCATGCGTCCCAGAGGCCGGCGAAAGCAAAGGGCTTGCCGCTTGAGAGCTCGAAGGCATAAGGCTGCTTCGGCGGCTTACCTTCCTTTGGCCATTCATAGAATGAATCCACGGGGATTATGCAGCGGCGCTTCTTGAAAGGCTCTCGCCACGTCGGAGCTTTGGTGATCGTCTCTGACCGAGCGTTGATGGTCGAGAGGCCCTTGATGTCTTTCAGGTCTTCGTGAAATACGGGACCAGACCCCAGCGCGCCAAGATTAGCTCACGCTCGCCCGTCTCTCGGCTTTGCCGGATGATCGGTTGGTGAGTCGTAGGCGCCACGTTGTAGTCCGCATCCGGCATCGGAAAATCGGCGGGGTGGGGGTTCGCATGGAAGTGCTCCGACAACCGCTGCTTGTCACTTCGACGGACGTATCGACCGCACATGTAGCCTCCGGTGCATCTAGCCTACCGAATCGCCGCAAATAGGAGATGCCGCCGTGCCGTTGGGGCTGAGATGCAAAGCGCTAGGTGGGTTGGTCAACATAATGCGACTTGTCATTACCTAACCGTAGGCGACTCCTGTGAAGCGTTCCATCGGACGGAGTCGATGCCCTTGATCCACAGCCAAAGCATCCAGGAGACCATGGCAACAAACATGGGAAGCAGGATGTAGGGCAGGTCATACTGCGGAGCTGCGACCACGATCAAATTGTCCGCAATGAAGCATGCGCCTCCCAGCATGAAGAGAGCTCCAAGCATGCGTGGCAGAAAGCCTGAGCGCAGCATAAGGTACCCGCGAACCAGCGCCGCTGTTCCGTAGAACGTCGCGAAAATACCATTGACATAACTGTAGATCGTGAGACAGAGATAGGTGAACGAAGCCTTCGCCTCAGGCGTCATTGCACCGGATACATGGGCATCGATAGCGGGCAGGGCTGACGCGAAGTAGAGCATTTCTCCTGCGACGTAGATCGAAGTCGCCATCAGACCAAAACACAAGGCGAGCAGCGCAAGGTAGCGGCTGACAGGCCGGACCAGCGCGTAGAACAGCACATTCAGCACAATGTCGCATGTGGCCTCTAAAAGGTACGCGACGAAGCTGGCACGAAAGAGCCCGACCGAACTTGCGACCTTGCGCGCTGTGCCGGCAACATCGTCGGCCAGGAGCAGGACATTGGGCACATGTGCCTCACCCCAACCGGCGGAGATGATTGTTACGACATACAAGACCCCGATCCATCGCGCGTAGCGCTGTGCTGTTTCCGCCTGCATCGCATAGTCCCCATGACAAGGAATTGTACGTTCACGCGGGAGAACCGGTGCTTGGCAGCGTCCAGAAGGTACTCCGGCATTTCCGGCTCTCCAGAGTAGCGCGCGGCTCAGAGCGGTTCAGCTTACTCCGTTGCGCTCCTTGAAGAAGCTTCAGGGCTGTCGGCTTTGGTCGGTTGCTCATAGCAAATCCTTCAAACATGTTGGAGTAAAAAAGTTCAAGTCTCTAGACGCAGCCACCACCATGTGGCGGTCTAGCGTGCCATCCTGGTGCGGACAGAGGACCCCCTACCCCGTTCTGGGCGGTGGGCGCCTTCTATGCCTGTCGACTCGACTACGCAGCGACCTTCGCCGGAAGACTGGATGATCTCGTCAGGGCAGCATCGAGTGCGGCGATCGCTCCCGAGTCAATCACAACATTAGATCCGCCGCGAAGTCGCAGGACGGTGAGTTTGCCGTTCGGCAGAATCGCATCGAGCGCGTCGAGGTTTAAGAAGCCTTCTCCGAGGGCGACGAGCCGAGTACCAAGACTTGCCCGCAGTTCTGACGCTAGCGACTGGACACTCTTGTGTGAGCCTTGCAGCGCGAGGCCAGAGCGTAGCCGGACCGCGACGCCGGTTTGAGTAGCCGTTGGGCCAGCATAGTCCACCGCCTCAGCCGCAATCCAGCGCGTGCCCTCTATCGGCGATCCTTTGAGTTCAATCAATGCCTGCAAGCCCTCTACTACTTGCGGTTGCGGGAACGACGGGGTCGCGCCAGGTTGGCCAGCACGTTCTGACGCCATGCCCTTACTTCGGCAGTACCCGGCTTGTCCCTACACTCGACGGCGTCGCGAACTGCCATCACGTTGATTGCCTCGACGTGGCGCCGAAGAGCCGCACGAGACTCATTTACGGCACGCCGAACTTCTGTTCTGTCCATCGGTCCCATACGGACGAAGGCGATCTGCACCGGCGCCATGCCAAGGCGCTCGGCTCGGGCCATAATCGTCGCCAGTGCGCGAGCGGCCAGGCGTTGCGACGGATCTCTGGGTGCTTATGCATAGAGCCCACCAACAACCGGTGTAGCCAGCGCAAAGTTCGGGATCGCATCAGGGTCAAAGCCCCGCAGCTGAGCCTGGTGCCAACCGAGCTTTGCGATCGAGGCTTCTACTGGGCCATCCAAAGGAGCTTTGATCGCCAGTCCATCAGCAAACCAACGCTCAGCCACGCTTGCCGGCACGGTCATAGCGTCGCCACGGCGGATCGACGGGCCTTCACCTGCAGAAAAGCCGATCAGGATCCGTACACGCACTGGACTTACTACCGGAGCCGATACCAGCGGCTCGCTCAGGGTTTGAACAAGTTCAGCCGCAACACGGTCGAAGGCTGATGGAAGTGATTTGCGCATTGTGACCTCAGAATTGGTGTTGTACGGGATGGTGCGGCGGGTCTGGCGCCCCGGAAAGATCGCCAACCCTAACTTAATGGTGGCTACTGGCCACCGAGCTTTTCGTTATCAACGATGAATCTTTCGATCGCTTCCGGGCGGAACCTCAGTTCCCTTCCGCCTGGCGCCTTGAACCCAGGTAAATGCCCTCGAGCGTGCAGAATCCGGATGTACCGCGCCGTGTAGTTCAACCTTCGGGCAGCCTGTTCCGCGTTAAGCAGCTGCCGCATTTCCAAAATCGACTGACTCATCCTTCCCTCCTTTGGCCGTTTCAGGTTTCCAAGCAATTTCGACCAGTTCACGAAAGTAGCAAGAGCCCTGAGCTATCCGTTCCGTGACGCAGACTGGCATGCTGGAACTCAGATCACGCGCCTTGCATGTGGGCTGGAACACAAGCTTGATGCACTTGCCGTGACAGACTCTCGTCGCGCGTCCAGTCCGAACCATCTCGTTAGCCTTCGCCTGGCTTACCGTGGTTCGCGGTTCGTCGCTAAGCAGCTGACGGGCAGCAACAACCCCCACTTTGGGAGCGGGGGCTGAGGACTTCTTCGATTGGCTCTGTTTTCGGGGCAGGGGCTTCTCCTGGTGTTACGGCGAGCTGATTGCGCTCACAGAAGGCGTGCGGCGCGCAGAAAGTAGCAGCGGGGCGCAGGAATAGCAAGCGGGGCGCAGTGGCTGCTGCTACCATCGCAGCATGGGAACTCACAGAGATCAGGTATTTGTGGCTGGCGGCCAACCAACCGTCACGTATGTTGAGAGGTCTGCGGAACACGTCGAGTCCACGTTTGCCCGTGCCATTGCGACGCCTAATCAAATCGTATCTTTGTCTGGTCCGACCAAAACCGGGAAAACGGTTCTGTGTCGTCGCATTTTAGGTGATCGCCAGTACGTCTGGATTGATGGTGGTTAGGTTGCGGATGGCGAAGACTTTTGGAGAAAAGTGGCCTTCGAAATAAATCTTCCGGAAAAGATTGAGAAGGCGAATGAAAGTACGACCAAGGGTGGCATCTCCGCAGGAGTACCTATGATGTTCACCGCAGGAGGGTCGCAACTTTTCAGCTTCGCTGAAAGCACTACGGTCCGGGTCGACTCTATGAGCGGAGCTTTGGCGAGGCTCGTAGCCGACGGTATTATGCTGGTAATTGATGACTTCCATTACATAAAGGCCGAAACACGGACCGAGCTGATGCGAAACGTCAAGGGCGCAGTCTTCAATAGTCTCAAAGTAATCTTACTGTCCGTGACACACCGCGTGTTTGACGCAATCAAGGCAGAATCGGAACTGACAGGTCGATTCACTGCAACCTCTCTTCCACATTGGACAACTCAGGACCTAGCCCAAATTCCGAAGAAGGGTTTCTCAGAACTTGGTACGATCTGTCCCGAAAGCATCATTGATGCACTTTGCGGTGAATCACAAGAAAATCCTTTCCTGATGCAGCAGTTCTGCTGGGAGGTGTGTTTTGATCTCGGCATTGAACGAAGCAAGCTGATCGGTATGCAGCATATACCTCAGGACTACGACCTGAGTAAGATGTTTAAGCGTATCTCGCAGAGCGCTGGTCTTCCGATCTATCAAAAGCTTGCAGCAGGACCGCAAAGCCGAAAGAGTAGGGCGCGCCGACCTCTCAAGAGTGGCGCTACCGCTGATATATACGAGGCTGTGCTACTGGCCCTTGCGAAAAGTGGACCTAAGGCCGTTCTGTCATACGAGGAACTAAGAACCTTGCTTGGGGATATGCTTGCAGAGCAGATGCCACAAAAACATGAGATTACATCCGCACTAAAGCATCTCTCCACGATCTCGCGAAAAATTGGCGCAGAATCAGCAGTGGACTGGGATGAGACTCAAAGAGAAATCAACCTCGCCGGTCCGTATTTGCGGTTCTACTTACGCTGGCAGATTAGAGACTAGTTTGTGTCTCAAGTATATAGTTGCCCTTTTTAACTGTAGGGGAAATTGTAGGGAGTACCTGCGTGGAACTAGGTGTAATGAAGGGAGCAAAGTAACGCGGAAAGTGGCTTTTTACCCTGTTTTACACCTCATACCACCGCCTGAACAGGGCCGAGACGTGGTCTGCAAAACTATGCGCCGGTTCGATCCCGGCCCGCGTCTCCATTTTCCATCCCCCGATGACCCGAAGCACTCTTCCGAGTGATCAGCGCCATGCGCCACTTTGGAGCACGCAACAGCGACGCTGGTCTATCAGACCTGAGAGTGGCTTCCCGGGAGAAAGCGGCACAGGCTCCGGGCCGCCTCCTTTGCGTTCGCTCCGCTCTATACGGTCAGGTAAAGCCTGCTAGTCGACGAAGTAACCGATCTCGCGCAGCGTCTGGTCACTTAATTCCACCGCGGATAGACGAGCGGCAGAGGCTGACTTCAGCTGCTTCATAAAGCCGTCGATCACGAGGCTGGATAGTTCTGTGGTGCGCTTGAGCATACGCAGAAGAGCGTAGGCGTCCGTAACATAGGTGTGGTTGCCGGGAACCCCGCGCGATGGCCGAATCAAGACGGTGACCGGGACGTCGAGAGGCCGTGAGTTCTGCCCCGTGTAGGCTGATGCCGCAAGGTTGAATCGCATGAGGGCTATCCTCTGCGCGTTCCCTCCGGCTTTGAATGGCACGAAGGTAACATGACTGCGAACAAATCCGCCAAGGCAGACTGACGCCTCGGGATCGCCCGTTACACTTCAGCATCGCATGCACTTAGACCTTTGGCTCGCGCGGCCCCGGCTCGTGAAGCCCCGGCTCGTGAAGCCCAGCTCGTGCAGCCCTAAGACATAAAGCCCGCCCGGTTCTTATCCTCACCATGGCGGAAACAAAGCGCGGCCAGCCGGTCGGCGGCATAGGCCAGACCTGCACAGAACCCAAGACCGCCGACACCCACCCATAACGCAGTTGCAATCACAAGAAGCACTCCCACCGTCAGCTTGCGGGCACGGAGCCTCGGACGCCACGTCACGAGAGTTTCCGGCGGCCGATGCCGTAAGTAATGGATCTTCGACGATCTGCTCTGCTGCCAAAGTGCAATTGCCTTCACTCTCTCCTTGACGTTCTACCCATCGCGGTGCAACATGTAGACACTCTAGGGGAGACACATGCCGGAACCAGCAAAGACCGATCTTCTGCAAGGCACGCTGGACATGCTCATTCTGAAAACCGTGGCTCTTGGTCCGGTGCATGGGTACGGGATCTCGCAACGCATTCGTACCGTGTCCGGCGAGGTGCTGCAGGTGCAGCAGGGTTCGCTGTACCCGGCGCTCCATCGCATGGAGAAGAAGGGCTGGTTCCTGAGTGAGTGGGGGGAATCGGACAACGGTCGCCAGGCCAAGTTCTACCGCCTCTCCGCCAAGGGCCGCCGCCAGCTGGTGATGGAGGAGGCGGGCTGGAAGCGCGTCGCCGAAGCCATCGGCCTGATCCTCAACGCCACAACGGAGGTGGCATGATGCCGTTCCCGAAAGGTTCACCAAAGCTCCCGCGAAACGATGCCTTCGATCGCGAGATCGCCTTCCACGTGGCAGAGCTGACCGACAGGTACGTTGAGGCCGGGATGACGCCCGAGGCGGCTCAGCGCAGGGCTCGACTAGAGTTCGGCGGGCACGAGCAGGTGAAGCAGAGCCTGCGCGACGTACACACGTCAAAACTGCTGGAGAGCCTCGCCTTTCACTTCCGTGCGGCCATGCGCTTCATTCGCCAGGCACCCGCCTTTTCTGCAACAGCTGTGATCACCCTTGCCCTGGGGATCGGGGCAAACACAGCCGTGTTCTCGGCCATCGATGCCGTCATCCTGCGGCCGTTGCCCTTCCCAGGGGGTGACCAGCTGATGCACTTAAATCAGCGCAACGATCAAAGCCACGACGGCAACCAGTCGGTCGCGCCCGCGCGCCTTGAAGACTGGAATCGGCTCAACACCACGTTCAGAGGCATCACGGGCTACTACAAAGACGATTTCACCGAGACCTCCGGTGCCTTGCCAGAGCGTTTGCTGGGCGAAATGGTCGCGCCGCGCTTTCTCGAGGTAATGGGGGTGCAGCCGGCCCTGGGGCGAGACTTTCGACCGGACGAAGAGCACTTCGGCGGCCCGGACGCGGTACTCATCAGCAATCGTTTGTGGAAGCGGCGCTTCAACAGCGATCCGTCGGTGCTCGGGAAGAAACTGCACACCGGGCGATCGTTCCTCACCGTCGTCGGTGTGATGCCCGCGTCCTTCCAGTTCCCTGACCGCGATGTGGATCTATGGACACCCAGCCCACCGGATGCCCCCTATGCCCGCAGTCGTGACTCGACCTGGTTCACGGTCATCGGCCGGCTGAAACCCAACGTCACGGTCGCGGGTGCTACAGCGGATCTGCAGACCGTCCAGCGTCAACTGGGGAGGCAGTTCCCAAAGCCGGACGCCGAACTCGGCGTGGAGATCACGCCACTGAAGGAGATTGTCGTAGGAAACGCGCGCGGCTCCCTGTGGCTCCTGTACGGCTCTGTCTCATTGCTGCTGCTCATCGCGTGCTCAAACCTCGCGGCGCTGCTGCTGGCGCGCACAGCGGACCGGGAGCATGAGATTTCCATCCGCTTCGCACTCGGCGCCTCGCGAAGGCAGATCATCGCGCAGTTGCTGGCCGAGGTCTTCAGCCTGGCGCTGCTCGGCTCGCTGCTGGGATTGCTGGTGGCTTTCGGCACCTTGCGTGCGTTCCACCTGCTCGCGCATGACCTGCCGCGTGTTGCCGAAGTCACGTTGAACGGGCGCGTCGCTCTCTACTCGCTCCTTTGTGCCGTCGCGACCACGTTGCTCTGCGGCGTCTACCCAGCCCTGCGCGGGACACGCCGCGAACTCGCGCAGTCCCTGGCGCAAACGGGCCGGACGCAAACATCCCCGCGTACATCGATGCAGTGGGTGCTGGTCGGTGTGCAGGTCATGCTGGCTGTCGTGCTGCTCACGGGCGCGGGCCTGCTGGTGCGCAGCATGCGCGAGCTGGGACGCGTGTCGCCGGGCTTCGATCCGTCCCATGTGCTCGCCTTCCAGATCACCGGCTCCTGGGGCGAGACCGCCGACATGGGCCGTCTGGTGCAAGGGACCGATCGCCGACTGGACGGGCTCCGCACGCTGCCCGGCGTGGAGGCGGCTTCCACGGCAGGCTGGCTACCGGGCGTGCCCAGCGTGTTTCCCGGCGAGTACAAGCTTGACGGGCATGCCGTTGCGGGACGACCGGTCGTAGCCGAGCAGCGCACGGTCTCGACGGGCTACCTGGCAACAATGCACATTCCATTGCTTGCGGGCCAGGCTTGCCGCGACGGCGCGACCACCACCGACTTCCTCATTAACCAAAGCTTTGTCCGCCGGTACTTTGGCGCGCAGCCGCCGGTTGGGCACGCGCTCGCATTCGTCGGAACCATCGGCTGGATTCCGCCGGGCCAGATCATCGGCATCGTTGGTGACGCGCGAGAAGGAGGCCTGGACCACGAACCAATGCCAACGGTCTACTACTGCTTCAACGCTCCCACCGCGTCGCCGAACTACCTTGTCCGTACACGGGGCGATGCGATGGGCATGGCCGAGGCCGTCCGGCGCCGGGTGCACGAGCTGGATCCCGCCCGCTCGGTGTACGCCATGGAGCCGCTGGAAGAACATCTGAACGATGCCTTCTCGGAAGACCGCCTGCGGACCGTGCTGCTCACCTGTTTCGCAGCGACGGCGATTGCCTTGGCCTGCATCGGCCTTTACGGCACGTTGAACTACCTCGGCCGGGTTCGCCATCGCGAGGTCGGTCTGCGACTCACGCTGGGCGCCTCACGGGCGCAGGTGGCGCTCAGCTTCATGTCGCAGGGCATGCGCGTCACGGTGCTGGGATGCATTGCCGGCGCACTGCTGAGTGTGGCAGGCAGCCGTTTGTTGACCAGGATGCTCTATGGCGTCTCCGCCCTGGATGTGGGGACGTACCTCGGCGTGGTGTGCTTTGTCCTCAGTGTGGGGAGCCTGGCCTGCGCAGCGCCGGCGCGGCGCGCGGCCAACGTGGAGCCCGTTGTGGCGCTGCGCGGCTAAGCGCTGGCGACACCGTCCACCTCGAACATCGGAAGAGCCGAGGCTAATAGTCGGTGAATCGTCCATTGCCTGCCGTGGCGCCATCATCGCCGCCACGGCAGTCTTTGTTTGCAACCTAGATCGAGGACATGGGCACAAGCAGGTCCGAGGTGACGTGGACCACGCCGACCCCTTCCGCATAGGCCGCTACGCTTTCAGGCAGGCTATCCGGAGTACCCTGGAGCCAGACGATGCGGCCCTGACGGAGCATGCCCTGGCTTGCATACGTGTCGTTCGTGGACTTGCTGGCTGCGTGGTACGGCACGTCTGCCGCGAGAACATAGGTCTCGCGAAAATCGTTTGGCTTGCTCATGGGTTCAGCTCCTGCACCGACAACCTTCGTTAAGGATTGTGGCGTTGGATGGAGCCTAAGACGAACTGCAGCAGGTTCGACATCCCACGAACGCGGTCACGGCCCGACTGCGAGTGGTACAAGACCATCACTTCGGCACCGCCCCACGATCAAGGTGTTCCCCTGCGACGCAAAATCCATGAAGGAACAACAAAGGTCCCCGAGGAAACAACCTGCATCCCTCCTTCGCGGATGGCCTAGGCCCGAACGTGGAATAGTACTGTAACCGACGTTCTTTACAATTGGGACATGCGTTTCAGCCCGCTTTTTCTTGTTTTGTCTGGTCTGCTCGGTACCGCCAACGCGCAGTGGCAGCTTCAGCAGTCGCACACCGATGCGGAGTTGCGCGGGGTGCACGCGCTCTCCGACCAGGTTGCCTGGGCGAGCGGCAGTAAGGGGACCGTCCTGCGCACAAGCGACGGTGGCTCCACCTGGCAGCACTGTGCCACACCGGCGGATGGCGACACACTGGACTTTCGCGGCATTCAGGCCTTCGATGAAAAGACTGCTGTGGTGATGTCCAGCGGCAAGGGCGCTCTGTCCCGCGTGTACCGGACCACCGATGGCTGCAAGAGCTGGTCGCTGGTTCTCACCAACCCTGACCCGGAAGGCACCTGGGACTCCATCCAGTTTCAGTTCAACCCCGGCAAGCCACCGGCGAAGGGCTACTTTGCGGGCGGCGTTCTGATCGGCCACCCCGTCGGCGGGGAGTTCCCTATCTTCACCTCCAAGGATTACGGGAGCACATGGAAGTCGCTCCGCGAAGATGAGGCCTACTCCCCTGGCCCGTCGGCTCTTGCAAAAGAAGGCGAGTGCCTCTTTCCCATGAGCAACAGCGCCGTCACCGCGGTTGCGGATGGCGACACGTTTGCCTTTGTTACAGGTGGCCAGGGCGGCGGCCGCTTGCTGTTTCCGCAGGGGCACCGGGAAGAGTTCGAGGTGGCGAGCACACGCTACAGCTTCTCGGATATTCAGCTGCCGATCCTCGCCAATGCCACCTCAGGCGGGTTCTCGATTGCCGCGCGTCGTGCCGCACCAGGGAGCGTTGACCTGATGATCGTGGGCGGCGACTCGAATAACACGCAGGTGGGGTCTGCAGTCTTTGTGCGCCATGCTGGCCCGACGTACAAGAAGCTTCTCGCCTCGCGCGTGATTACAGCGACGCGCCCGCCCAGCGGCTACCGCAGCGCGGTCGCCTACCAGTCCGCCACCAACAGCTGGATCACCGTCGGGCCCAACGGAACGGACATCTCGCACGACGATGGCCGCAACTGGCTGCCGATGAGTCCGAAGACGCCCGATCCATCCGATACCGACAAGGACTGGCACGCGCTGTCGTTGCCCTTCGCCGTCGGCGCTACCGGACGCATCGGGAAACTACGTGGCGAGACGAGCACGGCGCCGCAGAGCATGGTCGCGGGCCGCTAGGGAACAACGCTGCGGCGTTAGCGCGCACTCGCCAGGTAAGCCTCGGCTGTGCGCAGCGCCAGCGCCATGATCGTCAGCGCCGGGTTGGCCGCGAGCGAACTCGGAAACGTTGAGTTGTCGCTGATCCAGAGGTTCGGGATCTCGTGGGAGCGACCGAACGGATCCACCACAGAAGCCTCTGCGTCCGTGCCCATCCGGCAGGTACCGATCGTGTGCGCCGTTCGTGCAAGCGTCCAGATGTTGCGTGCACCGGCGGCC